>NZ_JAJNSC010000008.1:0-150015 GCF_027497975.1 Streptococcus sp. SM5
TAAGCTGCGTCTTCTTTGTTGTCTGCAACCGCTTTGACTGCAAGAGCAACGTTGCGCACTGGCGCTTGAAGTACAGAAAGGAGCATAGAAAGAAGTCCTTCGCGGTTTGGAAGAGTTGCAAGAGCAAGAATCTCTTCTTTAGATGCGACAGCGCCTTCGATTGCACCACCTTTGATTTCAAGTGCTTCAGCGTTTTTAGAAAAGTCGTTCAAGATTTTCGCTGGTGCGATAACATCTTCGTTAGAAAATGCTACTGCAGATGGTCCAACAAATACAGATGCAAGATCTTCAAGACCAGCTTTTTCAGCTGCACGACGCAAGATTGAGTTTTTAATAACTTTATACTCAACTTCGCTTCCACGAAGCTCACGACGAAGAACTGTATCTTGCTCAACTGTCAAACCACGAGCGTCTACAACGACGATAGATGCAGCAGCTTTCATTTTTTCAGCTACTACGTCAACTAGTTCCGCTTTTTTAGCAATAATTGCTTCACTCATTAGTGTGTTCACCTCCGTTATTATTTTGCTTGGGGAAATTTTTCAAAAGAAAAACGCGCCCAAACCTAGACACGAAAGTACAATACGCTTCTTTTTACATGATACGTTTTGTCCTCGGTAGGATATTTATGAGTCGAGCTCCCCTACTGTCTTAGGCAGTTTTTTCAAACCGTATATAAGTATAGCATAGTAAAAAAAAGAATGCAAGATTTTTGCAAACTTTTTTTAAAATTTTTCGTGATTTTTCTTTTAAAGTTCTACTGTTAGTACTTGGCCTTGCTTAACAACCTGTTCTCCAGCGATATAAACATCATCAACATCACTGGATTTAACAGCATAGATGAGATGAGAAAGCATATTTTCCTGAGGTTGGAGATGAATTTTTCCTTGTGGTTGAATAACGAGAAAATCTGCTTGCTTGCCGACTTCTAGACTTCCTATCTGATTTTCCATTCCTAGAACCTTAGCCCCTTCGATTGTCAGTGCCTTGAGAGCTGTTTCGATAGGAAATTGGCTGGCATCCCCACTTTTCATCTTCTGAAGAAGGGCTGCAGTCCGTCCTTCCTCAAACATATCTAGATTGTTATTGGAAGCAACCGAATCTGTCGCAATTCCTACTGCCACTCCTGCTTTTTGCAGTTGAATGATGGGAGCAATCCCTGATGCCAGTTTGAGGTTACTAATAGGATTGTGGGCAATAGACACTTGAGAAGTTGCCAAGCGTTCAATTTCTCTCTCGTTTAATTCAACCCCGTGAGCAAAGACAGACGGATGATCTAAGTAACCCAGTTCTTCTAGAAAAGTAAGGGGGCGTTTGCCGTATCGTTTCAGGATAATTCCTGACTCCTCCTTGGTCTCCGCCACGTGGATATGGATTGGAATAGCAAGCTCTTTTGCCATGTCTAAACTTTCTTCCAGCAAGTCTCTATCACAGCTGTAGGGAGAATGTGGGGCTACCATCACCTTGAAATTTGGATTTTTATATCCAATAATTTCCTCAATGGTTGCTCGAGTTCTGCTTATGGTCTCAGCAGTTGTCTCTGCCTCTGAAGAAAAAAGAGTCGGTGAGAAATAACAACGCATCTTGGAAGTTTTCACTGCCTGATAAATCCGTTCAATATCCACACCATTGGGATTATACATATCGTTAAAGGTTGTTGTTCCCGACTGGAGCATCTCTATCATAGCTTCTTTAACCGCTCTTGTAGTCATGTCGGGAGTAAATCCTGCTTCTGCTGGCCAGATATAGTCATTAAGCCATTCATGGAGATTGCTATCATCTCGAATTCCTCTCAATCCTGTCATAGCAGAATGGGTGTGACAATTGACCAAACCAGGCATAATCCAGGCCCCCTGATAGTCTATAATCTGCTCAGCTTGCTCTAAAATCTCTGAATTCTCTTGACCGACATAGACGATTTGAGAATCCTTAACTGCTAAGATTCCATTCAGATAAACATGGAAATCTTGATCACAAGTCACGATATTTACATGCTGATAGACTTTCATTGTTTTTCTCCTTCTAAGGCCTTGATTTTTTCTAGCTATTGTAACAAAAAAGTCACCCGAAGGCAACTTTTTTCGTCCATAAACTTTCAAAAGAGAATGGCTTATTCAAAGCTAAAATCTGCTGCTTGCTGCATTTGATAATACTTACCCTTTCGAGCCATGAGTTCCTGATGGCTCCCATACTCAACAATGTCGCCATCCACCAAGACAAGAATCAAATCCGCATCCTGAATGGTTGACAAGCGGTGGGCAATGATAAAGCTTGTACGCCCCTTCATGAGTTTAGCAAAGGCATCCTGAACCAGCACTTCTGTCCGCGTATCGATGGAAGAGGTTGCCTCGTCTAAGATAAGAATCTTTGGAATAGTCAGAAAGACTCGGGCTATGGTCAAGAGCTGGGCCTGACCAACAGAGAGAGATTCTCCTGCATTTGCCAACTTGGTATCGTATCCCTGCGGCAACTGTTGGATGAAAAAGTCTGCATTGGCTGCTTTGGCAGCAGCAATCACTTGCTCCCGACTGGAATCAGGATTTCCAAAGGCAATATTATCATGAATAGTTCCTTGCTTGAGCCAGGTTTCTTGAAGCACCATTCCAAACTGCTGGCGTAAAGAGGCACGACTATAATCATAAATGGATTTCCCATCCAGCAAGATATCTCCTGAGTTAATAGGGTAAAAACGCATGAGGAGATTGATAAGAGTTGATTTTCCAGCACCTGTCGGACCAACAATAGCAACCTTGCTACCAGCTGGAATATCAATAGATAAATCCTTAATCAAAATCTTTTCAGGATGGTAGCCAAAAGAAACCTGTTTAAAGGAAATAGCTCCCTTAACTTGGTCACTAGTCAACTCTTCCTTACCTGTTTCAGCCACCTCAGGACTATCTAAGACTCCATAAACACGTTCTGCACAAGCCAAGGCACTTTGCAACTCAGCTAGCACTGAAGAAATATCATTAAAAGGCTTGGTGTACTGTTGAACATAGTTCAAAAAAGTCACTAAGCGTCCAATGGTCAAGGTAGAGCCTATCATGATACGATAAGCTCCCACTCCAGCTAGAAGGGCATAAATAAGCGCATTGACAAAGCGAGTCGAAGGATTGACCGTTGAAGAATAAAAGATAGCTGACTGTGAATAACCTGCATAGTTGTCATTAGCCTCACGCAGCCTTTGGATAAATTCTGCCTGAGCATTAAAGGACTGGATAATGGTCTGCTGGCTAAGAGATTCTTCAATCAACTGAGTTTGAATCCCCCTTGTCTCTGTTTGCTTTTGGAAGAGATGATAGGAGCGTTTGGCAATAAAGCGTGAGATTACCATAGACAGTGGCGTCAACAGCAAGACCAAAAGAGTCATGAGGAGATGAATTTGAAGCATGGCTAGAATACTAACCAAAATCATTAAGACACCAATGAAAAATTGGTTAAAAATCATGGTCAAGCCGGCTGCCAACTGTTCTATGTCTGTTGTTACACGACTAACCATCTCGCCACTGCCCTGCCGATCCACAAAAGCAATCGGTAAACGATGGAGCTTATGGATGATTCGCTCTCGCAAGTCTCTGGTATAAGAGAAGATTAGGTGATTATAAAGAAGAGGATTGGCCCATTGTACCAGAGTATTTCCTATGACTACCAAGAGCATCTGAAGGAAAATTTGCCAAAAAACTGGTGAGGAACCAGCCACTAGGACTTGGTCGATGACCTGCCCAATCAAGATAGGTAGGTAAATCGATAAACCAACTTGGGCAATAGTTCCTAGAAAGGCTAGGAAAAGGAGGAAGGGATGGCTTGCAAGGTCTTTAGCCAAACGTTTGAGCGTCTGTTTTGCAGTTTGTTGTCTCATGCTAGTCCTCCTTACCATGTTGGGATACATTGATTTCACGATAGACTTGACTGGTCTTCATCAAGTCATCGTGCTTGCCGATAGCTAGGAGCTCACCTTTTTCCAAGAGGAGAATCTGGTCTGCCATCTGAAGTGTCGAAGTCCGTTGAGAAATCAAGATTAAACTTGTATTTGGCAGGTTTTCTCGGATAGCTTTCAAGAGCTTGGACTCGGTAATGGTGTCCAGGGCCGAGGTCGCATCATCTAGGATGAGAAATGGAGCTTGGCGCAAGACTGCTCGTGCGATAGACAGCCTTTGTTTTTGACCGCCCGAGAAATTTCGCCCTCCTGCCTCAACTAGGGCATCCAATAGTCCTTCCTTTTCACTGATAAAATCCTTAGCTTGCGCAATCTCCAAAGCCTGCCAGAGTTCTTGGTCAGTCACTTCTTGATTTAAACCTAGAGTCAAGTTAGAACGAATGCTTCCCTTAAAGAGTTCGACCTTTTGGGGCACATAGGCAATCCATGACCGCCACTGCTCCAAATTACTAGGACTAGATCCATCTCGATAAGGGTAAATGCTCCCCTTATCTGCTGGATAAAGTCCAAGGATGAGTTGTACTAAGCTTGATTTACCGGAACCAGTTCCCCCAATGATACCAAGGATTTGTCCTTGAGTCATATCAAAGGAAATGTCTCTCAGAGAAGGCTGGGCCGCATCAGGATAGGTAAAGGTCAATTCTTGGACTTGTAAAACCTGATCACTGGTAGCTTGCTTTTGTTCTAATTTTGAATGGATGTCTTCTGGAGCTTCGGCAAAGACTTCCTCAATTCGCTTAGCTGAGATATAGGACTGGTTGAGAGAAGTTATCAGCATGGCTAGCTTGACCAATTCCACCAAGATCTGTAGGAGATAATTAATAAGGGCAATGAGAGCACCTTGACTTAGCAATCCTCCTTGAATAGAAACATATCCCTGCCAGATGATAACAAGGAGGGTTCCATTAACAATCAGATAGGTCAGAGGAGTTAATAAACTGGACCAGAAACCTGTCTTTTCTTGTAATCTAGCATAGACTTGGTTAAGAGTTTGAAAAATTTGTAACTCTCGTTTTTCTTGACCAAAAGCACGAATAACCCGCATTCCTTGTATTTGCTGACGCGTTTCTTGAACCAGTTGGTCCGTTTTCTTTCTCAGACTGCTGTAGAGAGGATTAACCAGTCTAGAGAGCCCTACAATAACAATGGTCAAAATGACAACCATGACCAAGAACCAAAGAGTCAGCTCAGCTGAGATTCGATAGGCCATAAAAATGGCTCCAAAAACGATAATAGGCGCTCGTAAAAAGAGACGCAGGAATTGATTGATACCAGTCTGAATCTGGTAGGTATCCGAAATCAAGCGAGTGACCAAGCTAGAAGTGGTCAAACGATCTCTGCTGTCCTTGGGCAAGGAAAGAATATGGCGATAGAGGTCACCTGTCAATTCTTTGGCAAATCCAACCGCAGCCTTAGCTGAGTAGAACTGGGCTATTAAGGCCACTAAAACGCCAATCACTGCAAAGATAAGGAGCAGGCCAATCTGCATCCAGAGATGACCTTGATTTTTCTGGGGTAAGGATTGATCAACAATCCCAGCAATCACCATGGGAACCAAGAGCTCAAACACAGCTTCTAGTAGTTTGAACAAGGGGGCTAAAATGGATTCCTTGATGTAGGGTTTAAAGTAAGATAGTAGGTGTTTCATAAATCCTTTCTATTCGTATTCTGGAAATGAAGAAAGTGGGAAGCACCCACCCTCTCTGATTTATTTGTTTAAGTAAGGTAGTAGATAGCCATATCCTTCTTCTTCCATCTCATCCTTGGCCACAAAGCGCAAGGAAGCAGAATTGATACAGTAACGGAGGCCACCAAACTCACGTGGTCCATCTGTGAAAACATGACCCAAGTGAGCATTTCCTGACCGAGAACGAACTTCGATTCGCTCCATTCCATGACTGAGATCCTTGTAGTAGTGAATCAATTCCTTGGAAATCGGACGACTAAAACTTGGCCAACCACATCCTGAGGCAAACTTATCCTTGGCGAAAAAGAGTGGCTCACCCGTCGTGATATCTACATAAATCCCTTCTTCAAAGGTTTGGTCATAGGCATTGGTAAATGGAGCCTCTGTCGCAGCTTCTTGGGTGACACGATAGGATTCTTCTGATAAGCTTTCCTTTAACACCTCTTGACTAGGCTTTTCATAGTTAGAGGCATCAATCAAAGGTTTCTCAGCATCGGTCACATCGATATGACAGTAACCTGAAGGATTCTTCTTAAGATAGTCTTGGTGGTAATCTTCAGCCAGAATGTAGTGGCGAAGTTTCTCCACCTCTACTGCAATCTTTCGCCCAAGCATGCGCTCCTGCTCCTGCACCACTGTGTAGATAGCTGGCAAGTCTGCTTCATCCTGGTAATAAATCCCAGTTCGATATTGGCGACCACGGTCATTCCCTTGTTGATTGACTGATAATGGATCAATAACACGGAAATAATAAAGCAAAATTTCTCTGAGTGATACTGCTTTCTCATCGTAAATAACTTGAACCGTTTCTGCATGGTCTGTTTCCTTGAGCAACTGGTAATTGGTCGTTTCAACTTGCCCATTAGCGTAGCCAACACTGGTTGCTAGCACTCCAGAAATGCGTGAAAAATACTCCTCTAAACCCCAAAAACAACCACCTGCTAAATATATTTCTGCCATCTTCGTTTCTCCTTTACCAAGTTTTTAACTAATACTCTTCGAAAATTAAATTCAAACCACGTCAGCTTCCATCTGCAGCCTCAAAACAGTGTTTTGAGCAGCCTGCGGCTAGCTTCCTAGTTTGCTCTTTGATTTTCATTGAGTATAAACTGCTTTTCAAAAAAAGGATAGGAAGCCCTCTGATCAAGAGTTTCCCCATCCTATCTTCTATTCTTTATTTTGCTTCGACACGGACACCTTGGGTATCAACTTTCAAGTCATGAAGTTTTCCTTTGAAGGGTTGCTTTTCCAATTCTGCCTTAATCGTTGGCATCTTGTCGTGAGAAGCCAAAACCATAACTGTCGGCCCAGCACCAGAAAGGTAGGTTGCATAGGCACCATTTTCTTTGGCTACTTGCTTAATCGTCGCAAATTCTCTCACCAAGTCCTGACGATAGCGCTCGTGGAAGAGGTCGCCCTCGATTGCTTGCCCAGCGGTCACCATGTCTCCTGCCAACAAGGCTGCAACCGCCACATTGGCGATAGAACTAGCCGCAACAGCTTCCTTGTAAGACAATTTCTTAGGCAAGACGCCACGGCTGTCTCGAGTACGCAATTCATAGTTTGGAATGTAGGCTAGAAAATCACATTCTGGGAAGTCTGCTACGATAGCAGAAACTTGCCCTTCAACGGAACTTGCAATAACGAGATTACCATAAATGGCTGGAGCCACATTGTCAGGATGGCCTTCAATCTTAGTCGCTAACTGCAATTTTTCATGATCAGACAAGTTGAGCTGGCCCAGTTGGTTGGCTAGTTCAATCCCAGCTACAATAACCGAGCTGGAAGAACCCAAACCACGCGCCAAGGGAACATCACTAGTCATTTTCAAGCGTCTAGGTTGCAAGTCTGGCACAATTTGCAAAGCAATTTTGAGCAAGAGATTACGCTCGTCATGTGGAATCCATTTGCCAATCTGGTGTTCAATCAGCCACTCTTCTCGTTCTTCACATACCTCAATTTGAAGATACTTGGTTACAGCTACACCGACCGAGTCAAAACCTGGCCCGATATTGGCACTGGTTGCAGGTACAATAATCTTCATCTTATTCTCCTAGCACCTTGAAGGTATTCAAGAGGTCGAATTCTGAAACCTTCTTCAATTCAGCTGAGACATTTTCAAGTTGGGCTTTATTAATCTTGTGTGTTATGATCACAACACGCGCCTTGTCACCATCTTTTCCATCTTGGAGGATTTGCTTGAAGGAAATATCTTGGGCATTAAAGATTTCAGCCAACTTCAAGACCTGACCTTTTGAGTCTGGAGCCAAGATTGAGAAGTAGTAATTTGCTTTAACATCTTCAGGATTTGCCAAGACCAAGTCACGGCTATATTCGTTGAAGTCTTTGCCAATGGTTCCATCATTCAGGCGACGAACGATACGGACAATATCCGCCACAACACTTGTTGCAGTTGGTTTTTGACCAGCACCTGGTCCGTAGTACATAGACTCACCGATACCGATAGATTCTACAAAGACAGCGTTCATTACCCCATTTACACTGGCAAGTGGATGCGCTTTAGGAAGGAAGGTTGGAGTCACTTCTGCAGCAATTCCTGAAGAAGTTTCCTCGATAGAACCAACCAATTTCACTACATAACCCAAGTCTTGGGCTACAGCTACGTCTTCTGGTGTGATGTTACGAATTCCCTTGTGAGCTACATCATCAAAGGCAACCTTCATGCCAAAGGCAAATTGGCTCAAAATCACCATCTTGTAGGCTGCATCAATCCCATCTACGTCATTTGTCGGGTCGCTTTCTGCAAATCCTAGACGTTGCGCTTCCGCAAGAGCATCATCGTAAGACCAGCCTTCTTCCACCATCTTGGTCATCATGAAGTTGGAAGTTCCGTTGACCACGCCAAGGACACGCGTAATTTTATCAGAAGCCAAGGAATTTGCCAAGGTACGAAGAATTGGAATCCCACCAGCTACTGCTGCTTCATAGTAAAGTGCTACCTTGTTAGCTTTAGCGATTTCTAACAATTCTGCACCATGGACAGCCAAAAGGTCCTTGTTAGCAGTAACAACGTGTTTTCCAGCTTCCAAGGCACGAGTGATAAAGGTTTTAGCAGGTTCGATACGCCCCATCAATTCCACTACGATCGTAATGTCTTGATCTGACAAAATGTCATCCACATTGGTTACAAAGTTAAAGTCATTCCCTGCTGCAAGCAAGCGATTCTTTTCATCTTCATCCTTGACCAACACCTTAGCAACTTCAATCTCTGAATGTGCCGATTGATTGATTTTTTTTCCATTTTCCTTTAGGAGGAAAGGCACACCACTTGCAACGGTACCAAATCCTAGTAAAGCAATTTTAACTGTCATGTTTGTCTCCTCGAAATTTTCTATTATAGCCATTATAACAGAATTTTGTGAAAATTCCTATCATAGTAATTCACTATTTCAGTATAGAAAAGAAAAAACGAATCAAACGATTCGCTCTTCTTATAATCTAGAAATAGCTTTCCAGAAATGATTATCCGATTTTTTGCAGATTGAGCACAGCATCGTGATTCATCAAGACTTGGCCATACTCTTGCAAGACTGAACGACTGATGTCACTATCGTCTGCAAACTCGCGCATACGGGCCAAAAGCCACGCTGGATATGGACTTGGATGATTTTCAATATCCACTAAAATGGTCAAATAATAGCGCTCATTCATCTTGTAGAGTTCAGAAGTTTCCATCTCAAATGTCACTGTCTTGGCAAAAGCCACCAAATCAGCTAACTTAGCAAAAGAAAGGATGTAGTAGATGTAAGGCTCTTTCTTGCTCTCAACTTCTTGTTCAACCTGTTCCTGCTCTTCTTCCTTGGCTTCGACTTGCTCTAGAGATTGAATGGCTTCGATATCATCCTTAGTTTTGTCCGCGATACTTTTTTCCAGGGTTTTGATAAATTCATCTGGCGACATTTGAGCCAATTCTTCCATGTCTGGCAAATCCGATAAGTCTTCAAAATCTAGATTTTGGTCAATCTTTGACTTGGTCACAAAGACGTCCACCTTATCAGGTTTTGGAGTCACACGGAAGCTCAACATGCCTGTATCTAGAAAGCTCTCAGGCATCTCTAACTCATCCAAGATAGCATAAAAGAACTCTTCTGTTTTTTCTTGAGGAACGAGAAAGTCAGCAATCTCCATCCCTCGATCCATCAAATCTTCTAAAGACATCGTGATTTTTAAAGTAGTATCACTGATTTGTTTCATTTTCATTGCTAGTAACCTCATACTTTCAGTTCTATCTATTATACTAGATTTTTACGATTTTATCAAAAGAATGAAGCGAGAATGTAATATAATACTAGAGACCATTTTACAATACAAGAAAGAAAGTACAATGAAAATATAAAAGTTAATGCACTGACTAGCTTACTAGTCAATGTTCTCAATATCGTTTTTCCTCTGATAACTAATCTTTATCTGACGCGGATTCTCAGCAAATCCAACTACGGTTATTTCAATACCGCCAATACCTGGGCTAGCTTTGTCATTCCTTTATCCGCCTTTGGGATTTACAACTATGGGATTCGAGCTGTCAGTAATGTCAAGGATGATAAGAATAAAATCAACTATGTCTTTTCTAAGTTGTTTTATATTTCTGTTTTCACTTCTATCCTGATGACTAGTATCTACTTCCTCATTATCTTTTTTGATACCAGCATTGAAAATCTGAAAGTTCTCTACTATATTTTAGGTGCACAAGCACTCTTCCAATTCCTCTATATTGAGTGGATGAATGAAACATATGAAAATTACTCCTTTATATTATATAAGACATTAATTATACGAATAGCCATGTTGGTTGCAATCTTTACCTTTGTAAAAACTCCAGACGATATCGTACCTTATGCAATCATTATGAGTGCAACAACAATTCTCAACTATCTACTCAGTTTTCTCTGGATTAAGCGAGAAGTTTCCTTTGTTAAGATCGGTCTTGTCGAATTAGTCAAAGCATCTAAACCACTCTTGACTATGCTTCTCCTAGCGAACGCCAACATGCTCTATACCTTACTTGATAGAATGTTTATCACCAAAGGCCCTGATGAAAACTATATTTCTTATTATACCATTACTTCTAGCATCGTCATGTTAATTGCCAGTGTCTTGAGTGGAGCTATCAACGTCAGTATTCCACGTCTAGGCTACTATCTCGGTAAAAAAGACTATGAGTCTTATAAAAATCTTCTAAATCAAGGCGCTGCCCTCTTTTACTTCCTCATCATTCCAACCAGTATTGGGATTATGGTATTAGGGAACTACGCAACTGTCATCTACTCTTCTGAAAAATACCTTGAAGCTGGTATTGTGACTAGTATCTTCGCCTTTCGAACTATCATTTGGGCCATTGAATTAATCCTTGGTAAGCAGATTATCTTCATCAACGACAATGAAAATCGTTTAACAGCCTTTTACTTTATTGGTGGCGGATCTAATATCCTACTCAACAGTATCTTGTATTTCAATAATATTTTTGCACCAGAGTACTACATTGCTACTACTATTATTGCAGAAACTGTAGTTGTTCTACTGGAAATTTACTTTATCAAGAAGCATCATCTGCTTGACTTAAAAGAAATCTTTACTACTTTAACACGCTATACTATTGTATCGCTCGGATTCATTCCAATTTATTTCACTTTTAAATTTCTTTTCCAAATCAACTCTTATACAGTCAACCTCAATATGATACTCATGGTACTCTCGACTGTTGCAACCTGTGGAATCTACTATCTCTTGATACTTTTTATCACAAAAGATAAAACATTCCATTATGCACTCAATCTTGTACTTACTAATATAAAAAGGTCTCTATAATATTTGTAGTGGGTAAATCCCCTATAGATATTATGGAGCCTATTTTGTTATAGAAAAAAAGTCCCATATGACCTATAATGAAAAGCGACAAAACAACTCATTAGAAAGATTCATATGGAACAATTATATTTTATCACAAAACTACTCGATATCAAAGACTCAAATATCAAAATTGTAGATATCATCAATATGGATACACATAAGGAAATCATCGCTAAACTGAATTACAATGCCCCATCTTGCCCTGAGTGCGGAAGCTAAAAAATTGCTCAAAAATTGATTGAAAAGACTTCTATGACCGATATTTCACGCCAGCTTTCCATTTCAACTTAAACTGTCATTCGAAAGCTCAGTGACTTCCATTTTAAACATGATTTTTCTCAACTTACCGAGATTATATCTTGGGATGAGTATGCCTTCACTAAGGGAAAAATAAGCTTTATTGCGCAAGACTCTGATAACCTCAATATCATCACTGTCCTTGAATGCAGAACACAGGCTATCATCCGAAATCACTTTCTGCGCTACGATAGAGCTGTTCGTTGTCAGGTGAAAATCATTACTATGGATATGTTTAGTCCCTACTATAACTTGGCTAAACAGCTGCTTCGCTTTAGAATTTCTAGACTCAGGCTAAAACAGTCCACTGGACTGTTTTACTCCAACATCTCAGCCGTGCTATGAGTCGTTTGCGTGTTCAAATCATGAATTAGTTCTATAGAAAATCCCATAAATACAAGGCCATCAAGCGCTACTGGAAGCTCATCCAACAGGATCGTCGTAAACTAAGCCATAAACAATTTTATCACCCTACTTTTCGTATGCACTTGACGAATAAAGAAATTCTAGATAAGCTTTTGAGCCATTCAGAATACTTGAGACACCACTCCAATGTCTATCAGCTCTTACTCTTACTCTTTCACTTTCAGAACAAGGAGCCAGACAAATTTTTCGGACTTATCGAGGACAATCTAAAGCAGCTTCACCCTATTTTTCAGACTGTCTTTAAAACCTTTCTTAAGGACAAAGAGAAAATAGTCAACGCTCTTCAACTACCTTATTCTAAAGCCAAATTAGAAGCAACCAATAATCTCATCAAACTTATCAAGCGAAATGCCTTTGGTTTTCGGAACTTTGAAAACTTAAAAAAACGGATTTTTATCTCTATGAACATCAAAAATGAAAGGACGAAATGTGTCCTTTCTAGATCTTAGCTTTTCTTCTACCCACTACAGTTGTAAAACTAAAAGGACTTAGTCCTGTGCAATACAGAACTAAATCCTTTCAATAATTATTTTTCCAACTTTTTGGGGTAGTCCACAACGTTCTCTCTTAAACTTAAATCGTAACAGAATCTTTATCCTTGAGCATATAGCGTTTTAAAGGAGTTAAGCTAGCTAGCCAGTACAATAGACCTCCAAAGATCGCAGTAAAGCCACTACCAGTTGTGAGCAGGAACATAGGACTCTGGATATGCTTTGTTATAGGATTGTAAACAAATAGTACCGCAACTAACAAAGAAATGATTACACAAGATAATCCTATCAGATTAAAGCCATTTGTAAACTCATAGGCGTCATGTCCTTCAAGGAAATAGGCTGAACGCAAATCGAGTTTTCGTTTTCTTAAGATAAAGTAGTCTACAACGATCATTCCAATAATGGGTCCTTGAATATAGGCCGCCAGCGAGATGAAGGAACCGAAGTATTCATCCACTCCTCCCCAGATGGTAAGTAGGCTCACATAAACCATGGCAATCCAAACCATTAGTTTATAGCTTACTTTGGGCATCCCGCTTTTTACAATCATACAGTTCACATACGATCCTGTACCCTGGGTTCCAATATTAGCAAAAGCTACTAGTAGTAAACTTAAAAGGGCAAAGGCAGGAGTACTTAGAGTGGAGAGCATCGTCGTTGGGTCACTTTCATAGACACCTGTTTTGACAAACATGGCTAGAGCCATCACCCCACCTGTAGCAGCGAAGAATGGCGCAACAACCCCATACGATAATGCTGTAGCCCAATAGCCACTACGTTCTGATTTTGCCAAACGTGGTAAGACAAAGGCTTGTGTAGACCAAGAAAAGGCTACGGCCACATTTCCTTCCCCTGACATCATAAAACGTTCAATCGGTGTCAAATTTTCTTGGATGGCAGGTTGGACATTCATAATATCCCTAATCGGAACCGCAACAAAACAGATTCCAACGATGATTAGCCCAACAAATAACAAGGCAACCACCAGAAAGCGATTAGTACCTTTAATCACCTCTGGGCCCCCAAGAGCAATCAGCGTTCCAAGGAGAACACAGAGGGTACCTAGAATCGGTGCCCATACTCCCTTGTCTAAACCAAGCCCAAAATTATTTGCCAAATGAATCATGGAGCTGGCAAAAAGATTGGCGGTAACAGCGTACCAACCAAAATTTGCCAGACTAATCACGGTTGATAGAACGGCCACCCCTTTTCTACCTAGAACGGCTCTCAACCAAATCCATAAATCAATTCCATATTTAACTGCAAACAAGATTGGGAGACATTCGATAAAAACCCAGATAATGTTAAAGCTAAAAATATTTATCAACATTTGATTAAAGGTCAAATATTGAGCCACATAGGCTCCTTGGGTATAACACCAGGTTGCGATGGCAAAACCACTTGTCGATAGGAAGAGATCCCAGAAAGAATACTGACGATCCTTGTTGGTCATGGGAACGATTCCCGTTATGGTCTCCTGTTGAATGAAGTCATTCATCTTGGACATTTTATTGAATACCTCCTGTCATGGCTAGGATAATCAGAATAAGGTTAATTAGAACTAAGACGATGACTATAGTAAAATCACTTTTTAGAAATGGCTGGGCAAACACATAGTTTGGTGATTCCATTTCTTCTAGCCTTCTTTTCGTTTCATTTGCTATTAATTCTTCAATTTCTGATGTCGGTTTCATCTTAATTATCCTCTAAGTATAAATCTAATGCAAGTTTTCCATACTGCTTGGTATAACGATACCAGATATAAAGAAATTCACCTACTGGTTTTCCAACGCTTTCTTGGAACAGGGCCCACAAGAACCAATAATATGAAGTCACTGATACATAGGCAAAATAGTGACGTTTGGTTTTCTTGTCTGGAACTTCTTGTAGATAGATTTCAAGTACCTTTTCAGCTTCTTCCACTGTATAATTTGAACATCCAATAAAGGTCCCTAAATCTCCCGCTGGATCTCCCATACCAGAATATTCCCAATCAATCAAGCTCATTTCGCCATCTTCATTCAACAAGAAATTTGGGCTATAAGAATCTCCATGGCAGAGAACCTTTTTCGCTTGATCTTCTTGTAAAAGCTTCTCGAGAACTGAGACATTCTTATCCAACTCTTCAAGCCCATCAAATTCAAAACGATTGCTGGCTTTTAATTTTTGTCTAAAATCATCAATTCCCTCAAATTGATCAAAAGAATGATCCGTTTTTTCTCCAGATTGGTGCAAGCGTCTCAAGAGCTCCATTGCTTTTGCTACATCATCCCAATTATCATAATCTAGTTGCTTGGCGTTAGGAATAAATTCTGAAATTTTCCAGCCCTCATCCTTGTTCATAGCAACAAAAGTAAGGTCAATCTTCAATTTTGTAGCAATTTCCATGGAAGCTGCCTCGCTAGCACGATCGATATAATTCTCCGTTCCTCTACCTGGATGACGGTAAACATATTTCTTTCCTAGGCAGTCAAATGAAAACGAAGTGTTGGTTAAACCGTCTTTTAGGGGTTTAATATTGACAATATCTGAAGCTATACATCCTAATGTCTTACAGATGTTATCAATGATTTCCGAATTAGTATTCACCAAATAGTGTTCATCAAACTGACGCAACTCATCTAGTGAATCAAACTCCTTAACAATGTCTGCTGAATAATGCCGAGCTTCCAAAGGAAGTTCTTTGACGTGACGACTATAATAATCTTCCCAGAGCTGTTCGCGATACGGCTCATGTTTAAATTCAGTTTCCAAAATATCTACGAATTTTTCACTAAATGCACGATCAAAATAAACGTGCCCCACCATAGCCCAAGTATTCGTCCCACCGATTTGAATATCGATAATCGTGTGATTGGAATCTTCCTTAGAGCAGTATTCGTCTGTGTCCCCTTCTGCAAATATAGTCGAATAATAACCTCTGTAAATGTATCGTTCAAACGGATTTTCTACAAAATAATTATCCGAAGAGCAGATATAAGTGTTGGAAAGTTGATCTCTGACTAGCATGAGAGAAGAACAGTTATTGTATTTGTAGTAATCATTATTCACAACGATTTTAACGCCAAACTTTTCTTCCAGATAGAACATTTTTTCTTGTAGATAACCTACAATAACGGTTATATCTTCTATTCCTGCTTCTTGCAGTTGTCTGATTTGCCTCTCTATCAAGCGTTCCCCCTTGACTTGAAGCAATCCTTTGGGAATTTCATAAGACAAAGGAGCAAAACGACTACTCATTCCAGCAGCCATTATAATAGCATTTTCTACTCGATAGGGTTCTAAAACGTTCTTGCCTAGTTCATTTAAGTGATGTTCCTCATCAATCCACTTCTCTTCTTTAAGTTTTCCAACCAATGCATTGACTGTTCCTAAAGATAAATCTAGCTGTTCAGCCAATTGTCTCTGCGTAAAGTTTTCGTCTTTGTGAATCAACAAAAAACGTAAAAGTTTAAATTGTTTTTCTGATAGCATATCCTTAACCTCTTTCGTTCAATATTTCTATCCATTCGATTATACAATGAACATTTGTTTTTGTCAAGTTAGATTCTATATTAAGAAAATAGGGAACTATAATATTTGCAGTGGGTAAATTCCCTATAGATATTATGAAGCCTATTTGTTGTAGAAAAAGTTCCGTAATATCTAGAATGAAAAATGACCAAACCATCATTAGAAAGAATCGTATGGAACAATTAAATTAACAGGGATACCCACAAGGAAATCATCGCTAAACTGGATAATGATGCTCTATCTCGTCCTAATTGCGCTAGCCAAATTAAGAAATATGAGTTTCAAAAATTGTCTAAAATTCCTTACCTTGAAACAATTGGTATCCCCAATAGAACCCCTTCTTAGAAAAGATGTTTCAAGTGCTATCATTGCTCGAAAATGACCCTCTCCAAAACTTCTCTCATCAATAAAAATTGAGCAAAAGTTGATTGAAAAGACTTCTATGACTGATATTGCACATCAGCTGTCCATTTCAACTTCAACTGTCATTCGAAAACTCAATGACTTTCACTTTAATCATGATTTTTCTCGTCTTCCTGAGATTATGTCTTGGGACGAGTATGCCTTCACTAAGGGAAATATGAGTTTCATTGCGTAAGGTTTTGACAATCTCAATATCATCACTGTTCTTGAAAGTGGAACACAAGCTATCATAAGTAATCATTTTCTGTGCTACGATAGAGCCGTTTGTTGTCAGGTGAAAATCATTACTATGGATATGTTTAGTCCTTACTATGACTTGGCTAAACTACTTTTTTCCATGTACTAAAATCGTTCTAGATCGTTTTCATATTGTACAACATCTCAGCCGTGCTATGAGTCGTGTCCGTGTTCAAATCATGAACCAATTCGAGCGAAAATCCCATAAATACAAAGCTATCAAACGTTACTGGAAGCTTATACAACAGGATAGTCGTAAACTGAGTGATAAGCGATTTTATCGCCCTACTTTTCATATGCACTTAACGAATAAAGAAATTCTAGACAATCTTTTGAGCTATTCAGAAGAGTTGAAACACCACTACAATCTCTATCAACTCTTGATTTCTCAATTTCAGAACAAGGAACCTGACAAATTCTTCGGACTTATTAAGGACAATCTAAAGAAAGTTCATCCTCTTTGTCAAACTGTCTTTAAAATCTTTCTAAAGAACAAAGAGAAAATCATCAATGCCCTTCAATTACCCTATTCCAACGCCAAATTAGAAGCGACCAATAATCTCATCAAGCTTATCAAACGAAATGCATTTGGATTTCGGAACTTTGAAAACTTCAAAAAACAGATTTTTATCGCTCTCAACAATCGAGTAGGGGATAATCTCTAGCTCCTCTCACACCACCGTACATGCCGTTCGGCATACGGCGGTTCAACTAAATTTTAACGCATGTCGTTCAAGGTAATAATCCAAACACGAAACCAGTCCACGTTTTTCAAGGACTGATTTTGATATCGCACGTTTAAGTATCAACTTCTGAGCTACTAATTGATAGTGGTCACCCCAGCCAGATACCTTATCTGCTGTCCATTTAGGAACCCCTAGTTTCAGTAATTCCCATAGTCGTCTAGATTTCTTCTTCCATTGCTTCCAGATAATCACTCGTAGGCGAGTACGCAAGCGCTCATCTATGCTAGTGACTATGTGCTTCATATTTCCCAGCGAGAAATAGTTTATCCATCCTCGAATAGACAAATTCAGTTGCTCAATACGTCTTGTTAAGTCTATACTCCATTTCCTCTGTGTTAGTTTCTTCAATTTAAGCTTAAATCTCCGAACACTATCTTGATGGGGGCGACTTTTCCAACCAACTGATGATTTCCAGAACCCAAAGCCTAAGTATTTCAACTCGCTTGGTCTGGCAATCTTAGTCTTGATCATGTTTACTTTCAAACCTAGCCGTTTCTCAATAAAACGACTGACTTAATATATCACACGCTTAGCGGCTGCCTCGCTTCCGACCGTAATCACACAATCATCTGCGTAGCGCACAAATCGAAGTCCCCTCTTTTCTAATTCCTTGTTCAATTCATTTAGCATGACATTAGATAAGAGATGAGATAAATTTCCTCCCTGTGGTGTACCAACTAGCGTTTTATGACACTGACCGTTAATGATAACACCTGAATGAAGATACTTACGAATCAAGTATTCCGTATCTCCGTCTTCGATAATATTATGTACTAAGGACATCAATCTATCTTGAGGAACCGTATCGAAAAATTTCTCTAGGTCTATATCCACTATCCACTCATAGCCGTCATTTAAGTACTCTAAGAGCTTCATGATGGCTTTTTCACATGACCTATTTGGTCTGAAGCCATAACTCGTATCTGAGAAATGGGGTTCACAAATGGGGTTAATGACTTGGACAATGGCCTGTTGAATCATTCTATCCATAACTGTTGGAATTCCTAGTTGACGGATGCCTCCGTTTGGTTTGGGAATCTCAACTCTAAGAACTGGTTGAGGCTTATATTTTCTCTGTTTTATCAGTTCCTTAGTCAGGCGCCAGTTGTGTCTGAGATAGTCATCCATCTCTTCGATAGTAATTCCATCAATCCCAGTTGAGCCCTTATTGGATTTTACTTGATTGTGGACTTCCAGCATATTTTCGCGTGATAATATCTTATCTAGCAATTTTGACATGTGCGTATTCCTTTCTTGTTTTGATGCCTGAGGGACATCTTATATTGGTGAACCTTCACCCAGTCATACGTGACAGAGTCCAGTTCTATTAGACCTCTCGTTTTACAGACACAAGTGAAGTAGGATTACTTCGATTTGTTGGTCACCCCTCCGCTCCACTTCCATTACAGAAGCTTCCTCACTACTATGGGCTCGGCTGACTTCTCATGATTCGTTGTTACTACGCTTTCAGCTCTCATGAGATCTCACGGGATAAGTCGTACATCTTTCCTCGTTTATACAAGATACGAGGACGTTAAAAGGTTACAGTGAAAATAGGAAATCTGACGCAGAGTCTTTAGACTCTAGGAAAATTTATCTTTTTCACACAAACCTTAGTCCGAATTCAATTACTCTCGTGATTTACGCATATAGATTACGACTACTTTTTTGGACTTTAGAGTTTTAAGCCTCCTTATCCACTATATACGCCTTACTATCACGTTCCTGTTCGTAGAGCCACGATTTCGCTATCCCTTCCTCTGACGACTCTTATTTCTAGCGTCAGACTTAAAACGGTCTATCCCCAGACCGTTTTAATCCGCTACCTCACGATAGTCAGACTTGGGAATCGCTATTGGGTTCACCAGTAGCGGGTGCCCACGGAGGACTTACACCTCAGATGCACGACATGCCCGTCGTACTTAAAAAAGAAAGGACGAAATGTGTCCTTTCTCGATCTTAGCTTTTATTAAACCCACTACAGTTTACAAAGAGTTGACATATGTACATAATCTAACTGATAATTTCAACATCCTTATAACTACACAAGCGATGAAATACTTCGCTTAAACTACTTCGATATTGATTATAGACTACTTTTCGTCTATACAAGATGTGATACTTACAGCGCCACTTTGTGTACGATAAACTATGAGACTTTTGTACCATATTTTTTCACTTTTCGATTTACAGAAATAACTTTATTGTATCGCATTTGAAGTTTTTAGGCTATAACCTTCGACGCGCACCTAACGGAGCGATAAGGATCAATAGTCATATAATTAAAACAAAGTACCCTTAGCTTTCTAAAAGAATAGTATAACTCCCTGACTTAGATTTTACATTAATAAAGTGGATGCGGATAATTTGGCAGCCATAATTAAAGGACATACAAGAAAACTAAATAATATTAAATTTCTTATCATTATGTTCTTCATGTATATCACACTTTCCTTTACCATCTCTACAGACTACAATTTGGAATATTTTCTGCTGATGTATAAAAAATTGATCTTAGTAAACTAGAACTCCTTTTTGTGTCCAAGCTTGTATAAGAATATCAATGTCCTAATCTCCTCAATAGACACTCACAAGATTTGTTCTCTCATAAAACAGAATTACTTCTCCACCTTGCGAAAAGCTTTTATACTATGACTATACCACTCCTGCATTTTTTTTGAAGGAAAAGTCATGTAATCGCCATACATCTGGGTTAAAAAGACATCATAATTTTTAGGAATTGGTAACATTCTTCCCTCAAACTCTGTTAAGATTAACTCTTTGAAAGTATTTATTTGGAAAACACCCTTCATTCCCTCTTTATCAACTCCAACCATTCCCTCATATTTCGGCTGTTCTACAACACTATTCTTAACTAACTTATCTATTTTCTTATAGAAGTATCTCGGATTAACAAATCGGAGGGCGTACCAACTGCATAATCTTAGAAAATCTTTTAACTTGCTGTCACCGTGAACCGCGCGTGATTTTTTGATATAAGCTAGTTGACGAAGGGCCACATACTTATAACTCTTGTCAACAATGCTCAAATCTGTAAATCGATCAATTGGAAATACGTCAATAAAGAGACTAGTGTCATGACGCTTGTACTTGACATGGTCTTCGATAACAGTAGAAGTGTCCAAAATCGATGCAAAATTATGGAAGTACCAAGAAGAAGTGTCGTAGGAGAGAACCTTATAACGTGGATGGTCTTCTTCCTCAATGATCTTCAATAAGCGCTCATAATCTTCACGATAGAGAGAAATATCAATATCATCATCCCAAGGAATCATACCTTTGTGGCGGATAGCACCAAGCATGGTCCCATAACTGAGAAAATAAGGAATATTGTGTTTCTTACAAGTCTCATCAATATAATCTAGCAGAGCTAGTTGAATTTCTTTAATTTCTTCTTTTTCTAAATATTGCATCCTAATCCTCCAATTTGTAGGCATGAAATTCATGACTGTAGAAGCGTTTTTCTTCAGGTGGCAAGGTCATATAATCCCCATAAAATTGAGTCAAAATAGTATCAAATTTTTCAGGTGCAGGAAGGCTTAAATTCTCAAAGGGTAAATCAATTGTTTTATCAAAGGTACCACTTGGGAAGACTTCCTTTTCTTTAAGTTTAGAAGGGATAAAGGCCATATATTGTCCATTCTCACGACTATATTTTTGAATTTCTTTCTCGATTTTATTTGCAAAATAACGAGGAGAAACAGGTCGAAGGAGCAACCAGAAGGCTGTTCGTATCCAATCTTTTAAAATGCTATCCTTATAGACAATATTTTTGTGTTTACTGAAAGATAGAAGTTTGAAGCTTTCCAGCTTATAACAAATATCAATAACCTTAGGATCATCAAATCGGTCCATAGGGAAAATGTCGATAAAAACACCTGACTCATAGGTTTTTGTATTCCGAGTATCAATAATTTTAGTCGTACTGTCTATTATTTTGATAAAGTTGTTAAAGTAGTTCTTATCAGTTTCTAAGGAAAGGAGCTTATATTTGCTTTTTTCCTTTTGAAAAATGTTAATAAATCGTTGATAGTCTTCTCGAGGCATGGATAAATCAATATCGTCATCCCAAGGAATAAAGCCCTCATGTCGAACTGCCCCAATCAGCGTCCCGTAGTTAATAATATAGTTGATATTGTGCTTTTTACAGAGAGTATCAATGTAATCCAAAATTTCTAATTCAATTTGTTTGGCATCTTCAATGGTTAGTTTTTTCATTTTAAACTCCTATGATTTTTTGAATTTATTTTTTAAGGCTAGAACATGGTTTAAAAATTCATAGAAAATGCTATCTTTGGTAAAGACAAGTAGACCAATATAAGAGATGGCTGATAGCAAGACAATCAAACCAGTGTTAATCAAAAATGGCAAATTAATGACCATATCCACGGGATACAAGAAATTAATCAGGAAATAAATTGCTACAAAGGAAAGTGAAAAGAGAGAGTATCGAACAGTATAGCTAAAGATATGTCCCAGGTGAATAAGCTGTTTTCTATAGATGAAAATGATATAGAAAACAAGTAGAGAGGCCTCTGATAGCATAGTTGTCAGTAAGTAGTATTCAGGAGCCACGATGTGGTTGAAAAAGAGGAGACTATTTAAGCCCAAATTGAGTAATCCTGCAAAGACTGTATAGACTGTGATTCGTTTTTCATAGCCATTTGTAAAGAGAATTTGGGAACCAAGAATGGTATCCAGTGCCAGGATAATCGTACGAAAAGCGAAGAGAGAGGTTAAGATTCCGCCTCCGATATATTTTTCACTACCATAAAGTAGGATAGCATTTGGTCCTAAAACCATGAGTCCGAAACTGAGTGGAATGATAAAGAAGTTAAAGATTCGACTTCCTCTGTTAACCAGAGAAACATAGGCTTCTTTGTCTCCTTTACCCAAATAGTAACTGAGACGAGGCACACTCACTCCGATAGCTCCTGTTACAACCCCAGCTATAACGGTCACAATTCGTTGAGCTATGATATAGTAACTAACGTTAACATCAATCCCTGTTTTAACGAGAAAGAGACGATCCAAAAAAGTGAAGAGCATATTGGCATTAGCGAAGACCAACATGGCTGTCAAAGGGAGAAAGAGTGGTTTAAAATAACTTAGGTGAATCTTAACAAGTTTGATGTCCCTTTTAATCCAAAAATAACTAATCAGATAGTTAATCAGTGTCGATAAACTCATCACAAGTGTATAGACAACAATATCGTGCTCATTTTTGACAAAAAGGAAAATAGAGACCAACATCAGGATACGGATGAAGGCAGTTTTGTAAAAGAGAAAACTGTAATTTTCCAGAGCTTCATTGACCCATTCGATTGAAAAAATCTGGGCAATGAGTTGAATCCCCATAACAAGGTAGACCTTTTTGACGATTGGATTATCAGTAAAGAAGAGAGGATAGGATAGGATATAGACAGCAGTGGTCAAAATCGTACAAGCTATGCACAAATAAAAAAGACTAGAGAAGGTTCTATTCAGATCTTTTTTGTTATCCTTGACATTACTGATGGCCCGTAAACCGTAGTTATAGACTCCATAAGTTGCAAAGGGTAAGAAAAATGACAAAATTGTGTCGACTGAGTTGAAGTAACCATAGTCAGTACGATCCAAGACACGCGCGACGTAGGTACCAGTTAAGATGGGAAAAATAATATTCAAGACACGAATTCCCATGTAAGATAGAGCATTTAATTTTATACTTTTCATTCAATTTACCTCGTTTTCATTATATCATAAAGTTAGTTAAAATAACTCTTTTGTTTTCAACAACTAGTCTTTAATTATTTTAAAACATTTTTAGGAACTCAAATCCTCAAAAATTTAAGATTAAAAACTAACTTTTTGAGTATTTCAAATAAAATTTATTGAACTTTAACCAAGGACAAATATATCGTTAAAAAAGCAAAGAACTCCAATTGGGATTGAAAATACAAAAATTATCAAGCCTTAATTATTTAGTTACAGTACGATAATTATAATAAGATTGAAAGTTTATGATTTATATCTTTCATAGAAGTCTTTTCAATTAACTTTTAAGTAATCTTTGAATTGAGAATCTAACGGATTTGTTGATATTCTTTACTAGAGGACTCTCAGTGACTACTATCTTCTAACAACACAACAAAATAGACTCCATAATATCTATATGGAGGGTACCCACTACAAATATTATGGAGCCTCAAAATCGACTCTTCGCCAACTTTAGAGATTCGATGTATCAGAATGCTTATAATTTAAAGGTTGCTACACCGAGGATAGAACGATTTAAGTTTCGAAGAATTTGGAGACTTTGTTCAAATTTCTTATAACGAGTCACTCCATACTCTTCAACAAGAAGGACTGTATCTCTTTCCAAAAGAGATGGTACATCCTGTAAATCGACAAAATGAATTCCTTTTAAAGCCTCTTGATTTTGTTTCAATTTATCTAGGATAGCTTTATTTGAGCTAACAATTGTTAATTCTTGTCCAGCATTTTTGTATGACAGAACATCTGCTAGGTTAGCAATTGTTGTAATCTCTGTCACAAAATCAATTTGATACTGAGAAAAATCACCTGCTCTATTGATTGTTGGGTTAAAGAGATAAACCAACACATTTCCCATCACAACCAAAATCACACAGACTACTCCAATAACAGCTAAACGGAGAATCAAATTCTTCACATTCAACCCAAGCGCTGTCTCACCATTTGCATTCAATTCTTTAGAGTTGATGGTTTCCAACTTTTCAATTTTCACATTTGCATAAGTGTGTTTAAATTTCTCAATCAATCCATCAATCTTTTTCTCTAACAAGTCATTAGCGTCTTTACTTGGTGTCAAAATTTTCACACCAACCCCTGCATCGTCAATCATATAGTAGACGGTCAATTTTTTCCACCAATAGTCACTTGTAGAGTTTTTCAAGGTTGTTTCTGTCGTATCCAATTCACTAGCAATTTTTTTCAACTCACTAGACTCTACATCATTGAAAAGATAAGCTCCATTCAAGTTCCCATCAATCAATTTCCCGTAGAAATCACTATAACCACCAATTTGATGATTCAAAATCGTTTTAGCTGAATCTTCCGGAGGAGTGATTTTATAGCTGATATAAGTTGAATAACTTGTTGTGTCTTTGACAGTATTTTTATTCTTAACTGCTTTAATTGTAAATGGCACAGCAATGAGAGCAAATAAAGCGATGAGAGCTAAAATATTTGCTTTTCGTTTTTTGTAAAGATTTGCAAACAAATCAGCTACTGAATAATGTTCAAACATGATTTTTTTCTCCTTTGTTTAGTAGATACTGGTTCTCTTTTGTAAGCATTTTCGCTACGAATATAATCACAAGAACAATTCCCCAGAATTGCATTGTAAATAAATTGAAGAAACTTTCTGAAAAGCTACTTCTTGGCATAAAGAATAGATTATTCAAAATGAGTAGGGACAAGGCAAATAAGATTGTTCTTGAACGATAGGCTACTTGCAACATGGCTATGAATAGCATACCTAGCAAGAGACTAAGTAGAAAGACTCCTATCATACCATAGTCGGTATACAACTCCATAATGTAGCTACTTCCGATACCATGTCCTTTCAAGTATTCCTTGTTCAAGACAAGATAGGATAGATTATGGGCATAACTATTACTATCAATAGCTAGTTCCACACTATTGGTTGTATGTTCAAAGGCTTTTCCTCCGAAAATGGCCCCTAAACTTCCCCTTGCAAAATAATCAATAACAGGACCAAAAGTAAAATTGCGTAAATCTCGGTAAGGTAGGCTACTGTTAAATAGAAAACCTCGAGCCAAAACACCAAAACTGGTTCCTTGTTTATAGATAAAGTCAAGCAGGATATCCCAGAAACCTGTATGGGAAACTTGGACATTATCCCGTACATAATTGAGTATTCCCATCGCTAACATGAGAATAGGAGAACCTACAAAAATCGCTAACTTTTCTTTAAATCCAATCCATTTTCCCTTTTCTGTTTGCTCCCGCATAAAGTAATAAACGAAAGCAAATAGAATACTTAAAATAAAGGGATTGCGTGTCCCGATTGCCAAATGAATAGTATTAGCTGCAATAAAGGAGACAAGCACTGCTGTTGCCTGCAATTTCTTTGGCTTGGTTGCCAAATACATACACATTGCATAGACCGTAAATGTTGATAAGATATAGGTAAAATAAGGTAGTTTACTTTCAAAGTTTGCATAGTAGGCATAGTAGGAAGTCTGCAAGCGATACAGGAGCCGTTCAAATAACCGAATGAAATAGAAAGGATAGGTTAGAAGAAAAACTCCTAGCGATACAAAGCGCAACCGCTTGATGTAAACATCTTTTAGAGAACTTCCTATCTTGGGTACTTTTATTTGCTTTCTAGCTATAAAATAGCGAGCTAGGAGCCCCCCTGTGGTCAATCCCAATATCGAAACCATGACGACTATAAAGGCAAAACGATAGGCTATGGGATGATAGGTATCCAAAGCACCATCCCTAAAATAATCAATGGTCGGCCTTGATACCAGAAATACAAAAATAGTTAAAAAGAAAATAAAATGGATTAAGTAATACTTGATATCATTCCAACAAGCAATTAAGCTACTAACCAGTAAGAACAATAAAGTAGAAAGCAAGCTAACATTGTTATTATTAAACAGATACACAATTCCACTTACTAGCGTCAAGGCATAGCTGACTATGGTCAAACTAAATAATAATCGTTTCCCATCAATCACTTGCTCACCCCCGTTCTAATGTAATTTTTTAGATTTTTCAATATTTTTTAGTAATAAGAATCGGTATAAGGAAATATTTATGAATAGAGCCAAAGCACTAATTCTTCTCCCCTTACGGAAAATTGGATTCCTAGCAATAGCAAAGGCATGGCCTTTTAAAAAACGATGAATCTGAGAATAGGCTTCAAATTGTTTATACTGATCATCTAGCAACATCTTATCCAGAATAAAGAAGTGGGCATAGGCCAATCTGAAAAAAGCAACCTCTTTCAAGTCAGGATAGTTTTTCACAACTTCATTGTAAAACTTTTGGTAGATATCAATATAGGCTAAATCCTTCTCTGCATAGGGTTTAGTCGTAATACTATCCCCTCTATGGAAATAGTAATAATAGGGTTTGGTATTAACAACGTACTTCTTGGTCAACTTGATTAAATCAAAATGATAATAAGCATCTTCGTAAATCAATCCCTTTGGAAAGGATAGTGCAGTTGCAATCTCTCTCTTGATTAGCTTATTGCAAATCGTCCCAGGTATTTTTTCACCTATGAGGTATTCCCTCAGAAATGTTTGAGAATCACAGACAAAATAGTCATCCTGATTGGTTGATTGTGGGCTTTCATCATTAGCATAGACATTCATGACACCACAGCTCGAAACATCCGCATCTT
The DNA here is from genome assembly GCF_027497975.1 of Streptococcus sp. SM5. Taxonomy (NCBI): domain Bacteria; kingdom Bacillati; phylum Bacillota; class Bacilli; order Lactobacillales; family Streptococcaceae; genus Streptococcus; species Streptococcus sp. SM5. The sequence goes on from NZ_JAJNSC010000008.1 coordinate 27,053, forward strand.
CTTGAATTAATTGCTCATATAAACTATGAATCATTTCTGGATGGATATAATCATCTGAGTCAATAAAAATCAGATAATCCCCGTGGGCCTGCTTCATTCCATCATTTCGTGCTTGCGACAATCCTTCATTCTTTTTATGAAGTACTGAAACTCTATCATCTAGTTCAGCAATTGAATCACACAAGCGACCACTTTCATCCGTTGCTCCATCATCGACAAGAATGATTTCCAGATTTTGATAGGTCTGCTTCTGAATGGAAGCTATCGATTTTTCTAGGTACTGCGCCACATTATAGACTGGCACAATCACACTAATTAATGCAGTTTCCATGCTACTCCTCTAATAGTTTTTCTACTTGTTCGATTTGTTTGGCAATTGTAAATTGTTGAATAAATTGACTAGCCTCATTGACATCGAAGTTTGAGGCAGATGTCATGTAGTTCGTAATTGCCTGAGCTGCCTCTTGATTGCTCTCAATGATTTGTCCAAATCGACCTTCTTGGGATAATTCCTCAGCCCCTCCAACATCTGTAGAGACAAAAGGAAGTCCCAGACTCAAGGCCTCAACATACACTCCAGGAAACCCTTCTTGCTTAGACATAGACAAGAGAACTTTCGTCTGAGATAAATACTGATAAGGATTTTTTTGATAACCAAGGAAATGTACATAGTCCTCGAGCCCATACTCTTTGACTCGTTTTTTCAGTTCCTCTTCCATGTCACCAGCACCTATAAAGTAAAGGTGATAATGTTTTCCCTCTTGGTGTAATAGTCGTATCACTTCCACTACACGGTCAGAACCCTTATTTTTCTCAATCCGTCCAATGGTACAGATACTTTGAGGAGCAATCTCGATATCGATCTTCTCTTGAGATTTTTCTAGAATAGTCTTAAAATCATAACCATTGTAGACCGTCTCTAATTTTGAAGCATAATCTGGATAGACTTCCTTGATAGAATTGCTGGTTTTATTCGAAATTCCTACAATGGTATCCGCAGCATTCAACTGGCGTCTATGTGATTCCCTTTTTGAGCTATCCTTAAGAAATTCTTCAATACTTCCATGAATCCAAGATATCTTCTTGACTTCTTTTCTTTTAGAAAACAAAAGCGGTGGATTCATAATTGTAAAGGAAACTTCAACATCATAGTCATCTTTCACAAGCAAGCGCCGAGTCAATCTTGGAAAATAAATTCTCATTCTCCACAAAAGAGCTCGTAACCATCTGGCTTGGCGATAATCCTGAAGGGATTTTAAAATTCGTACATGTTTCGGAACAGATTCATATCCCTTGTCAAAATGCTCCATTTCAAGAATATCAATATCATACTTTTCTGGATCCAGATTTGAAACAATGGTAGATAAAATCTTCTCTGCTCCACCTCCGAGAGAAAAAGACCACATAAAAAATAATATTTTTTTCTTAGCCACCATATTCTCCCTTGTATTCTGTATAAGACTTATCCATATCAGCGATGACAGCATCATGATGCGGCACCTGCTTGTCAGCTGGTGGAGGTGTCATATAGTCTCCAAAAGCGGTGCTGAGATAGGCATCATAGCCGACTGGAATGGGCATCTCTGTCTCTTCAAATGGCAAGAAGAGATTATCTTCAAAGGATGCGATTGGGTACTTGTTTCTCATGTAGCCAGGCCCTGAGCATAATTCCGTGATTCCATCACTCTCAGCTAGACCATACTTGGTCATTTCTTTTTCAGCTTTTTTCCAAATGCGATAACGAAGAGATTTTGGCGTCACACCCAGTAAAATGCGACTTCCCCATTTCATAAGTGCGCCATGCTTTTCTGGAACAGTTTGCGCACAAAAAAGAGAATAAATCAAGGCCCAACGAACCTGTTTCTTCCGCTCAGCTGGATTTTTCGGATAATAATCCAAAGGCAAGACATCCAAGGCTAAACCATGTGGCAAATCCAAATCCTGCTGATAAGGTTTGATACAGGTGGTTTCCTTGTCACGAATGGTAATAAAAAGATTGCGGTCTACAAAATCCTTGTGACTCTTTGACAAGAAATAACTCTCATCTGCATAGCGAGGCCATAATTCTGCTAATTTCTCATAATCTTTACGAGGCATAAAAAAGTCTAGGTCATCGTCCCAAGGAATAAAGCCCTTGTTTCGAAGGGAACCAATAGCACCTCCACCACAAAGATAACAAAGCAAATCATGTTCTTTACAAAATGCGACGAAATATTCAGCCATTTTCAGACTACGAGCCTGAATTGCTTTTAAATCAGTCATGTCTCTCCTCTTCTGTTCAATAACGAGTTATATCGGTTTATTATACCATAAAAAAGCCTTAAAAATCCATCGGAAACTAAAAAAAATCAAAGTTCAAACCACTATTTTACTAGTGATTCCAACCTTGATTTTTTCTGTATAATTCTATCTCATCCTCATCTGAGAAAGTTTAGTTTGATATTTATTTTGGTCTACTAAGAGTGCCTGCCCTCCATAAACATCGTAATCATCAACCCAATCACCCAGTTCTGGAACTGTTAATCTCTCTATACCATTTTGCGCTCCATCTAGGAAGGATAAGCCATTGGTCAATAAGAAACTATAAGGAACATTCGTAGAGGTCATGCCAAAGACCTTACCAAGTGCTTCTGATCCAGTAAAGAGTTTAGTTGGATCCTTGAGTTGTTGCAGAACTACTGTCAAAACTTGCTGTTGTCTCTTGGTACGACCATAGTCACCTTCATCGTCATCACGGAAACGTGCATAATTGAGCAAGGTTGAGCCATTCATCTGCTGTTTCCCGACTTTAATCGTCTGCGTTGGAGACTCTGTTTCTGTAGCATGCAAATCATCACCCACGGTAGCTTCGGTTAAAGGTTGACCTTCTAAGGTTGAGAATTTGGCATCAATCGTCACCCCATCAGGGAAAAGAGTGTCAATAGCGGTTGCGAAGGCCTGGAAATCAACCAAGGCATAGTACTTAATATCCAAGTCAAAATTGTCTTTTAGGACTTTTCGGACCATTTCTGCTCCTTTTTGCCCCTCTTGTTCTCCCAACTCATAGGCTACGTTTAACTTGTTATCCGTCTGTTTTCTACCGTTAATCACTTGACTGTAACCGTCTATATAGACCAAATTGTCACGCATAAAGCTGACCAGCTTAATTTTCTTATCTGAGCCACCAACATTTAGTACCATAATAGAGTCCGTTCTCGTCTCAGCACTATTTTGACCAATCCGTCCATCTGTTCCCATAATTAAGATATTAACACCATCCTTGGTATCTTGACCATGAAAAACTTCTACTTGAGCCGCCTTAGCATTGGCAGGTTTATTTGGATCCGCATTTGAATAGCCTTTTAGGAACATAAAAATCATGCCAAAACCGACACAGGCTAGAAGGACAAGCAATCCTGCAAAAATGCGCCCCCAACGAATCTTGCGTTTTTTTGCTTTAACCTTTGGAAGTGAATGACTTTTCTGATATTTTTTTGCACGACTACGGTTACCATAGGATGGAAGAGGAGATTGATTGATTGGTTCCATGAAAGACTCTTCCATATCATGATTTTCACTATGAATTTCTGGTGAAGCTTCACTACCACTAGCCATATTTAACTTACCTTGCAAGTAAGCAAACTCTTTTTTCTCTCGCTCATTGAGGTAATGAATGTTCTTAAAGAGATAGTCATAACGTAACTGCTCATGATGACTTAAGGGATTTTCTTTACTCATCTTCTCTCCTTTCCGTGGTCTGATATTGGATAAATAGGATAGGCTCCCAGTACTTTATACTGGATTCCAATCGCTTCTAATTCTTTTTGGGCAAAGTTAACCAAATCCTTATCGGCATAATCCACATCAATAATGAAAAAGTATTCTCCCAGTGCTGTCTTGAGTGGCCGACTTTCAATTTTTGTCAGGTCAATTCCTCTCCAAGCAAAGGTCGACAGAGCCTTATAAAGGGCACCTGGAAGGTTGTCCGGTAAGGTCAAGGCCAAAGTCATTTTCTCAGTTTGTGCTTTCAAGGGAATAGAAGACTTTTCAGCTCCCAAAACCCAGAAACGTGTGAAATTGGCTTCCATTTCTTGAATATCCTCGGCAATCAGTTCCAAGCCATATTCTTCAGCAGAACTTCTTGGTGCAATCGCTGCATAAGGATGGCCTGGATGTTCAGAAATAAAACGAGCCGCATAAGCTGTACTAGCTGTTACCTCGATTTGGGCCTCTGGATATTGTTCATCGATGAATTTCTTTCCTTGAGCCAAGGCCTGTGGATGTGAAAAAATCTTTTCAATCTTAGTATGACCTGGAACCACCATCAACTGCTGATGAATAGGCTGAACGATTTCTGCTACTGCTTGAATGCGAGCCTGATGAAAAAGGTAGTCCAAGGTTTCATGAACACTACCCTCGATAGAATTTTCAACTGGCACCACAGAATAGTCCACCAAACCTTGCTCATAGGCCTTGATGACATCTGTAATATTGGCAAAGGCCTGCAATTCCTCCTGAGGAAAAGCTGACTGCACAACATGGTGTGAAAATGATCCCTTGGGACCTAGATAAGCAATTTTCATCTCAGTTCCTCTATAATTTCCTCTGGGCTTAGCTCGGTCACATCCAAAATCCGACTAGCCACTTCCTCATACAAAGCCTGTCTTTCTTGGAAAATAGCTGCTAATTCTTCCTTGCTATTATTTAGAAAAAGCGGGCGCTGATTGTCCTTATCAGCTGATATGCGTTGGTAGAGGGTGTCAAAATCAGCTTTCAGGTAGATATTATCAGAATTTGTCTTTAGTAAGTCACGATTTCGCTGAGAAACGACCACTCCTCCACCAGTTGACACAACTTGGTCTCTTTGTAGTAACTCAGCCAATACTTCTGACTCTACCTGTCGAAAGGTCTCTTCTCCCATTTCCGAGAAAAATTCCGCAATGGACATACCTAAGCGTTTCTCAATCAGGGCATCCATATCAAGGTAATTAGGGTCCAAGCCTCTTGCAATAGTCGATTTGCCAGCTCCCATAAATCCGAGTAATACCTTAGTCATGAATCAAGCTCTCCAAATCATCAAAGAAGCTAGGATAGCTGGTATTGATAGCTTCAGCACGGTCAAGCTCCACTTCTCCATCTGCAACCAAGAGGGCCGCGATAGCCGTCATCATTCCGATACGGTGGTCACCAAACGTATTGACTCTAGCACCGTGAAGGACTGATTTCCCTTTGATAATCATCCCATCTGCCGTAGGAGTAATATCTGCTCCCATACTATTTAAGGCGTCTGCGACTACCTGAATGCGGTCTGTTTCTTTGACTTTAAGTTCCTCAGCATCCTTAATAACTGTTACACCTTGGGCTTGGGTCGCAAGTAGAGCGATAACTGGCAATTCATCAATCAAGCGTGGAATAAAAGCGCCACCAATCTCTGTTCCTTTCAAGTCTGAAGACTCAACAGTTAAGGTTGCAGATTTAGCGACTGGGTCAATTTCAGTTATTTCTAGTTTCCCACCCATGGCACGAATGACATCAATAATACCAGTACGCGTTTCGTTGATGCCCACATTATTAAGCACCACACGAGAATTTGGAACAATCAAACCTGCGACCAACCAAAAGGCTGCACTGGAAATATCTCCTGGAACAACCACCTTTTGTCCTGTCAATTTTTGTGGTCCTTGGACTGTGATTTTCTTACCGTCCACACTTAAATGGCCACCAAATTGTTGCAACATATCTTCAGTATGATTACGGGTGCACTCTTTTTCGATAATAACAGACTCCCCCTGAGCCTGCAAGGCCGCAAACATCAAGGCTGACTTAACCTGGGCAGAGGCAATTGGCAACTCATAATGAATAGGTCTTAGGTTTTTCGTCCCTTTTAAATGAAGGGGAGGCAAGTCTCGCTCAGCTTGCCCTGAAATGCTGACACCCATTTTTTTCAATGGAACCGTCACACGGTCCATAGGACGTTTGGAAAGACTATCATCTCCAAACATTTCTACTTCAAAGTCTGCACCAGCAAGGACACCTGAAATCAGACGAATCGAGGTTCCAGAATTTCCCATATCAAGGGCATTTTGCGGCGCTTTTAAGCCATCCATACCTACACCTTGGATGGTAATAACCTCATCTTTATCCTCAATCTCAACACCAAGGTCACGAAAGACTTGCATGGTCGAAAGGACGTCTTCGCCACGTAATATATCATAAACCTTGGTCTCACCCTCAGCCAAACTTCCAAAGATAATAGAACGGTGACTGATAGACTTGTCACCTGGAACTCGGATACTGCCGTGTAAGTGGCTAATGTTTGTTTTTAGTTTCATACTGGACCTCATACTTGCAATACTTTTACCTATTTTATCATAAAAAGCCAGAAATTCCTTAAAAATTTCTGACTTTATGATAGTTATTTTCTTATTTTAGCAATTCTGAAACTGGTTCGAAAACGATTTTTTCAATGTCAGAAAGGTAAATGGCCAATTGTTGTTGCTTGGTAAAGAATTCTGACAAGAGGCTATTTCCTTGAATCTGCTTACCAAAGCCTTCCATCTTCGCTTGGAAGGAAGCGTCTGGCATTTGACCTGTCTGCGCTAGTCTTTGAATTTCCTCTTGGAAAGTAACATATTCTGTAAAGATTTTGCTTGCCTCAGCATCTGCTGCAATCGCATCTTTAGCTGCTTTAACAGCCTTGTATTCTGGTAATTCGCGTAGACCGCGACTAAGTTCATTTGCACTATCGTAAATATTTGACATAATTTTCTCCTTATTTGATAACGACTGTGTAGTCGGTATTTTCTGTTATGAGGTGCTCAGCTCGTTCTAAATCTTGAGCATTTCTAAATGAGATTTGTAGAATCCCGTGAATATCTTCACGGTTTTCCTCGTTGATATGGATGTTAACCAAGGAAGTTCCACGCAGTAGTTCCAAAATCCGCAAGATGACATCTTCTTCATCGGGAACATCTACATAGAGGTCATAAGAGCTATCCACACCTCCACGCTTATGGATTTCCATGGCCTGACGTTGCTCACGTGCTTGATTGAAAAAGTTCCAGATCTGCTCCTCATCTCCCTTGCTGATGGCTTGTCCAACCTCATCTAATCGCTCCTTGAAATCCTCAATTCGATCCAGAATAGTTTCACGATTAGACAAGAGAATTGAGGTCCACATACCCGGCTCGCTTTCCGCAATTCGGGTCATATCTCGAAAACCACCGGCCGCAAAGCGCCTTGCCATCTCATGTTCTTGAGCATAGGTCGCAGTCTGCTCCATGAGACTGGAAGCCAGAATATGTGGAAAATGGCTAATCTGAGAAGTCACACGATCATGCTCCTTGGTATCAATCTCGATAAAGCGAGCATGGAGACCTGAAAGCAGATTCTTCATTTCCTCAAGTGTATCAGGACTTGTCAGGCTCGAAGGTGTAAAGATATAGTAGGCATTTTCAAAGAGATTGACATCTGCAGAGGCAGCCCCTGTCTTGTGACTACCAGCCATAGGATGGGCCCCGACAAAGCTGACGGGCTTGCCAGTTAAATACTGCTCCGCCGCATCCACAATGGCTGATTTGGTCGAACCGGCATCTGAAATAATCACACCTTCTTTCAAGTCCAAGTCAGCTAATTCCTTAATAAAGGAAATGGTTTGTTTGATTGGCAAACTGAGAATAATGATATCTGCCAAAGGAGCAAAACTAGCAAAATCATCCGTTGCACGGTCAATCATGCCTTCTTTCAAGGCGATATCTCTCGAAGCTTGACTGCGATTATAACCTAAAATTTCATAATCTGGATGATCACGTTTGATACCAAGTGCCATAGAGGCTCCAATCAAACCAAGACCTGCGATATAGATTGTTTTTGCCATAGGAACTCCTTAATAGTTCTTTGTATAGTCTCGGTGCTTGGCTACCGCTTCTTTTAGTTCCTCAAGATTGTCTGATGAAAATTTTTCAAGGATTTCTTGTGCCAGAACCGTTGCTACAACAGCTTCCATAACCACACCGGCAGCTGGAAGAGCGGTCGGATCACTTCTCTCCACGGTCGCCTTGTAGGGTTCATGGGTTTCGATATCCACACTCATAAGTGGTTTGTAGAGTGTAGGAATGGGTTTCATAACGCCACGAACAACAATGGGTTGCCCATTGGTCATACCACCTTCAAAGCCGCCCAGATTATTGGTACGGCGAGTATAACCATCTTCTTTAGACCAGAGAATTTCGTCCATAACTTGGCTACCTTTACGGTAACCAGCTTCAAAGCCAAGACCAAATTCCACCCCTTTAAAGGCATTGATAGAAACAACTGCCTGAGCCAATCGCGCATCCAATTTTCTGTCCCATTGGACATAGGAACCAAGACCAACTGGAACACCTCCAACGACTGTCTCGACAACCCCACCGATGGTATCACCGTCACGCTTGATTTGGTCAATATAGTCCTTGATTTCCTGTTCTCGTTCTTGGTTGACAATAGAAACTTCAGACTGGGCAGCTCTTTCCTTAATCTCAGCAACTGTGAGATTCTCAGGAACATCGATTTCCTTGCCACCAAAGACCACGACATGGTTGGCAATCTCCATATCCAATTCAGCCAAGAGGCGTTTAGCTACTGCTCCAACTGCCACCCGCATGGTTGTTTCACGAGCTGATGAACGCTCCAAAGAATTTCGCAAATCATCAAAACGGTACTTGATGCCCCCAACCAAATCGGCATGTCCTGGACGAGGATGGGTGATTTTTCGTTTGCTTTTAAGGCGGTCTTCAATGTCTTCAGCAGACATAATATCCAGCCATTTTTGGTGGTCCTTATTGATGACATCCATGGTAATCGGAGCCCCTGTCGTCTTCCCATGGCGAACGCCCGAAGTAAAGACAACCTGGTCACTCTCAATCTTCATACGACCACCACGACCGTAGCCACCCTGACGGCGTTTAAGGTCTCCATTGATATCCTCTGCTGTCAAAGGAAGTCCTGCTGGAATTCCTTCAATAATAGCCGTCAGACGGGGACCGTGTGATTCTCCTGCAGTTAAATATCTCATACACTCTCCTTATTTTACCAAGTAGTCTTTCATCTCTTCTAGAGAAACTGGGTGAATCGTCGCTGAACCAAGCTCTGGTACCAAGACCAATTTCAAGGTATTGCCACGCGCTTTCTTGTCATGTGTCAAAGCCTGATAAAGCTTATCAACATCCCAATTTTCATAGTCAACAGGCAAGCCGAATTTCTGACACATCTCTGTGATAGATTGGGTAATGCCAGCTGGCATAAGTCCCTTCTCCTCAGCAACCTTGGAAATCTGTATCATGCCCATGGCCACAGCCTCACCATGCATGACTTTGCCATAACCGGCCGTTGCTTCAATGGCATGGCCAATGGTGTGGCCAAAATTGAGGTAAAGGCGAACACCATTGTCCAACTCATCCTCAACTACCATCTTACGCTTAACCTGACAAGAATGTTCAATCAAGGTCTCTGCATATTCCAGTATGCTCTCTACAGAACCATCCAGTTCCGTCAAAAGAGCCCACAGTTCTGGATCCTCAATCAAGCCATACTTGATAACTTCACCCATTCCTTCAATCAACTCTCTCTTTCCGAGTGTTTCAAGGACAAGCGGATCAATCAGAACCCCATCTGGTTGGGCAAAGGTACCCACCATATTCTTAGCAAATGGAGTGTTAACGCCTGTTTTTCCACCGATAGAAGAATCCACCTGGGCTGTCAAGCTGGTCGGAATCTGAACAAAGTGAATGCCCCGCATATAGGTTGAGGCTACAAAACCAGCTAGGTCTCCAACGACACCACCACCTAGGGCTACAATCCCATCACTACGAGTTAGACCTTGCTTGACTAGAAATTCATAGACTTTCTGAACAGTGGTTAAATTCTTTCTTTCTTCCCCTTCTAAAAAGTCAAAAACGGCTACCGGAAAACCAGCATCTTCTAGGCTGAGTTTGACCTTCTCTGCATAAAGAGAAGCTACATGGTTGTCTGTTACAATGACCACTTTTTGCGGTTGCCAGAGTTCTCGCAACCATTGACCAGCTTGAGCCAGACAACCTTTTTCAATCTGAATATCATAAGGATGATGAGGAATATCGATTCTGATTTTCATAGGAGAATCTCCCTTTCTTTATTGGTATTTTTCTGTTAAGGACTGCCAAATTTCTTCTGTCGGCATTTCTTTACCTGTCCACAGTTGAAAAGCTTCTGCAGCTTGATAAAGCAACATTCCTAGACCATTGACAGCTGGATTGCCCTGTCTCCTAGCCCATTTTAAAAATGGCGTTTCAAAGGGTTGGTAAATGATATCTGCCACCAAGAGATTTTCTGGCAAGCTAATACTTTCTGGAACTGGAGAGGATTGACCATCCATCCCTACACTTGTCGCATTGACAAGTAAATCCGACTCGGCAATCCTTTCCTGCAAGACAGAAACATCTTCTAAAGCATACAAGTCCACTTTAAAGCCTGTCTGCTCCTGTAACTTGTCTAGGTAAGGTCTTGTTTTTTCCATAGAAACTGAACGAACAAAGACTGAAATCTGACTGACGCCGTCCAAAATAGCTTGCGCCAAGATAGATTTGGCCGCACCGCCTGCACCCAGCAGGGTCATCTTCTTACCTGAAATTGTAAAAGAAGGCAAGCTCTTAAAAAATCCCTTGCCATCTGTATTATATCCAATTAAATTGCCATTCTCATTGACAACCGTATTGACCGCACCAATCAAGCGCGCTTCGTCACTCAGCTCATCCAAATATGGAATCACTTGCTCCTTATAGGGCATGGACAGGTTGATGCCAAACATCTGGTAGCGACGAATATTAGCCACTGTATCCGCCAAATCACTCGCTTCAATCTCCCAAGCCACGTAAGCACCATTGGTAGCTGTCGCCTCAAAGGCACTATTGTGGATGAAGGGAGAGATAGAATGCTTAATAGGATTGGCAACAACTGCTGCTAAACGTGTATAGCCATCAAGCTTCATCCAAAATCTCCCTGATTTTTTTCATGTTAGCTAGAGAAATCTGACCAGGGGCACTTGCCTCATCTAGACTAGCAAAAGACCAGCTAGAACCCGTCACATCCGCAGTGATACGAGAGACCTTGCCCACCTTACCCATAGAAATAGTTACATATTCCTGTTCAGGATTGAGGGTTTTAAAGCCTCGTGTATAGTTCATCAAGTCTAGCACATCCTGTTCCGTGTGAGCCATCACCGCAACCTTGACAAGTTTTGGATTTAGGCTCGTCAACTCTGACAAGATTTCCATCATGTTTTCAGGCGTTTCTTGGAAATTGTGGTAACTCAAAACGAGATTTGGGAAGTCCAGCATTTCCTCAAAAACATCCTTGTAGCTATAGTACTCAAAATCAATATAGTCTGGTTGATAGAGTTGCGCCACTTCCTTGATTAGATGGATATATTCTTCTGGAGAAAGGTCGATTTCTCCCCCTTCAGCGCGAGTTCGCAGCGTGAAAACCAACTCACGACCTGCAAATTTTTCAAAAATAGCTGGAGCCACCTGCAAAATCGCTTCCTTAGGCAGATAGTCGGCACGCCATTCAATGATGTCGGCATCTAGGTACCTCGTGGCATCCAGAGCCTGGACCTCCTCTAAACTTCTTGGCATTACTGAAACAATTAATTTCATTTACTAACCTTCATACTAATCACCTTGAGGTAATTACTACTTTCATCTTTTTTATTATAGGCAAAATCTGCTGGAAGACCGTATTTATTTAAAATCTGGTAACTTCTTCCTGCAAAGCCTTTATCAATTTGTTCTGTAAATTTCTGGTGGGAAATATTGGCAGCATTAGTACTGGCAATGATAATCCCTCCAGGATTTAAAATCTCAAGACTCTGGGAAATCAACTTGTGATAATCCTTGGCCACAGAGAAAGTTTGTTTTTTGTTCCGAGCAAAGCTAGGCGGATCTAGAACAATCACATCGTAGGTCAAGCCTTTTCGTTTGGCATACTTGAAATACTCAAAGACATCCATGACTATAAAACGGTGGTCGTCTGTGCTGAGCCCATTTGCCTGAAAATGCGCTTGAGACAATTCTCGTGAACGTTTAGCTAGGTCAACAGAAGTTGTCTGACTTGCTCCTCCCATGGCCGCAGCTACTGAAAAGGCTGCTGTATAAGAAAACATATTGAGCAAAGATTTGCCCATAGCCAATCCATCAACCAGACTACCACGAACTTCATGCTGGTCTAGGAAAATCCCTGTCATCAAGCCATCGTTCATAAAGACTTGATACAGAACACCATTTTCCAAAACAGTGAAAAAGTCAGGTGCTTCTTGACCATAAACATGGGCAGATTCGTAGTCCAAACCCTTAAAACGGATCTTCTCATAGGCTCCTAAAACCTCAGGAAAAACCTGTCTAAAAGCTTCTGAGATAACCTTGCGAATCTGATAAACATAAGAGTTATACCAAGAAAAGACAGCATAGTCGCCATAAAGGTCCACTGTCAGACCACCAAAGACATCTCCCTCTTGGTTGAAGAGACGAAAGGCAGTTGTCAATTCGTCTTGATAGTAGGCACTTCTCTTTTCTTTAGCTTGTCTAAACAGTGCTTCAAAGAACGCTTGATTGAAGGTCACCTTGTCTGTGCTGACAAACCAGCCCAAGCCCTTGTTTTGCTGAGAAAGGTAGGCAGTACCAAGAAAGTTGCCATCTTGACTATGAACTTCTACTTCCTGATCCTTGAGATGAACATCTGCAAGGTCGCTAGCTTCTAGTAAAACTAGCCCTTTAGCGAGCTTCTTTTCAACCCTTTTGTTGACTCTTATTCTATTCATAACTACCATTATATCAAACTTTTAGCCAATTCTCAAAAAAGAAACTACCCTTGCTTTTTTACTTTCATTTTAAAAAATGGTATACTAATACTAATAAAAAATTAGGAAGTAAATGTGTGAGAATTAATTTTAACAAAATCCAAAAAGCCATGGGTACCAGACTGGGTTTTGTCCTAACCCTTTTAATCCTCTATTGGCTCAAAACCTTATTAGCCTATACCGTTGACTTTAATTTAGATATTCAAGTAGGAAAATTACAAGGAAATTACCTTGCCTTTATCGCCTTTTTCAATCCCCTTCCTTTGGGGTTACTCCTGCTGGCTCTAGCCCTCTATGCTCGGTCAACCAAGATTTTTTATGGTCTGAGTATAGCTATTTATAGTCTTTTATTCATTTGGCTTTATTCTAATGTCTTTTACTATCGAGAATTTAGCGACTTTATCACGGCTAATACCATGAAGGTGGTCAGCAAGGTATCTGTCGGTACTGCAGAACTAGAGTTACTGCGTCCTTGGGATTTCATCTATTTTATGGATTTCCCACTGCTAGCATTCCTTTTCTTTAAAAAATTTATCCAGCTGGATAGGAGACCTTTCAAATTCCGCTCCAGTATTGCCATCACTGCACTCTCAGTCCTGCTCTTTTCAGCTAATCTTTTCTTGACTGAAATTGAGCGTCCCGATCTCCTGTCACGAGGATTTTCCAATTATTATGTTGTTCGTGCCCTTAGCTTACCCGCCTTTTTAGGTTATAGTGCGAATCAATCCTATAGCGCCAACAAGGAGCGTGCTAAGGCTTCTGAGACTGACCTGCAACCTATTACAGATTATATTCAAGAGCATTCGGCTAAGCCCAATCCAGACTATTTTGGCTTGGCTAAAGGGAAAAATGTGATTTATCTCCACTTGGAGAGTTTCCAACAGTTCCTGCTTGACTATAAACTCAACATGGATGGAACTGAGCATGAAGTCACTCCCTTCCTCAATTCCCTCTACCATTCGCAATCAACCCTAGCCTTTTCGAATATCTTTAACCAAGTCAAGGCTGGTAAGACCTCCGATGCGGAAACCATGCTAGAAACCGGTTTATTTGGTCTTAACCAAGGTTCTTTCATGGTCAACTACGGTGGCACCAATACCCAGCAGGCAGCTCCTTTTATCCTATCAAAAAACGGCTACCAATCAAGTGCTGTCTTTCACGGTAATATCGGGACCTTCTGGAATCGAAATACGACCTACAAACAATGGGGCTATCAATACTTCTTTGATGCTTCCTATTTTACCAAGCAAGACAGTAGCAATTCTTTCCAATATGGTTTAAATGATAAAATCATGATGAAAGATTCTATCCAATATCTAGAGCACTTGCAGCAGCCTTTTTATGCTAAGTATATCACGGTGTCCAATCACTATCCCTATGCTAGCAATCTGACAGGCGATGAGCTTGGTTTCCCACTGGCTAAAACCAAAGATGAAACAATCAATGGCTACTTCCAAACGGCTAACTATCTGGATAGTGCTATCAAGGCCTTCTTTGACTATCTCAAAGAAAGTGGCCTCTATGAAAAATCCATCATCGTCATCTACGGAGACCATTATGGAATTTCTAACTCCCGAAATCCTGAGCTGGCACCCTTGATTGGAAAGACTTCTGAGAACTGGTCGAATTACGACAATGCCATGTTGCAACGAGTGCCTTTTATGGTGGTCATGCCTGGCTATGAAAAAGGACAAATCATCAATACCTACGGTGGACAAATCGATATCTTACCGACTCTCGAACACCTCCTTGGTATTGAGTCCAATTCCTTCCTTCAAGTTGGACAAGATCTTCTGTCTCCAGATCATCAAGAAATCGTTGCCTTTCGGACTGCCAATTCCTTCGTTACACCAAAATACACCAGTTATGACGGACGAACCTACTATACTGAGAGCGGTCTTGAAATCAGCAATCTTGATGAACAAGCTCAGACTGAACTAGACATTGTTCGGCAGGCAGCCAGCCAACAGCTGAAAATCAGCGACCAGATTCAAACTGGCGATTTGATACGTTTCTACCAAGCAGATCATCTTGGAAAAGTTGATACAGAAAGTATTTCTTACCTCAATTCTTTACCAATTCTTCAAAAGATTGAGCAGGAAAAAGGTAGTCAATCAACCAGTCTCTTTAGCCAACGACAAGGTAAGACCAGTACTGACCTTTTCAAGGCACCAAGTTACCAAGAACTCCATCCAGAGTCGGCAGAAACCGAATCAAAATCACAATAAAAAATGCTCTTCCGTCTTGGAGGAGCATTTCTTTTTATAAAATTTATCAAGTAAGCGACCAACAACCTTATCTTTTTTCTATCTCTAACAATATCCGTGACAGGTAGTAATGATAGCTAAATATAGCAAGACCAAGCAGGAGGATAAGAGCTCCTACTCCCAAGCTGATGGCAAGGACAGGGGAAAGAGACTGAAGCAAGTATACGCTCACAATAGTTGAAATCAATAAGATAGCACTATAAATAATAATCAAAACCATTGTGACTATACCTTTTGAACGATTCACCAGGTCCGTAATGCTACTCCAATTGGTTGACAGATTTTTCATATCTTTAAAATAATGGTGGCAAGAAAGGCTGACACTGGCAAGAACCCATGCCACAAGAAGGTAAATCATCGAAAGGATAGGCAATCCTAAATAAAGGGAAAGACCAAGTAAAGTCAAGATAGGTAAAAAGGACTGGACAGCAAAGATAATCCAAAATTTCACTTTCACATAACGAGCAAAGTCAAAGGGTAAACTCTTCAGAAAATCAACATTTTCCCTCTCCAAGGATAAGGCAATTGAAGGAAGGCTGGTGATATTGTTATTGACAACTGCTATAAACATTCCCACGAAAAACAAGGGTAACCAGTATCGAGGATGAACGTCTGGAACTAACTGAGAATCTCGGATTGTGGAAATCGGACCAATCATCATGAGATAGGGAAGGAACGCACTTGTAAAAAGTACTGTAATCACGCCAGTCCCCTGTCCCAAGAGGGAGAGGTTGTAGCGCAAAACCATGCGGAAAAATCCCTTTTTAGTTCTTGAAATCCCCTCTTTACTGCGACGTTCTTTTTTGACCTTCTCCTCACTGTTAAGCAGAATCACGTCATAAAAATGAGGAAAAACCTTCTTTTTGGTCAGATAAAGCAAGAAAACAGTTAAAGCTATCCAAGCGAGCAGACCCAGTATGGCCTCTGTCGAAAAAGGCTCCACTGCTATTTTGTAAAAGAGATGAATAGGATAAAGGAGAAATGGAATATCTCTAACTCTGTCAACTATATCTCTAGAAGTCGACTGTAGAAGGAAGACAAATAATAAAGGTATGAGAACCCCAATCCCAATCATCACATTGGCAAAAATAGACTGATACTTTCTAAAAACGGTAGTTTGAGCCAAGAAATGCACTACCCCTACCATCACTAAAGTAACAGAGACAAATAATAAGGCCAAGGACAGCAGCATCAAAGGCAAGCCCAGCCAAAGAGAAGGAGCTAACCTAATGTAGAGGACTAGAAAATAAGCTAGGGTTGGTACAATTCCAGTTAGAGCTGGCAAGAGGACAGACAGTCCTTTAGCGATTATAATCTCTGATTCTTTAAAGGCATAGGGACTATAGGAGGCCAAATCCTTACTCTCATAAAAGACATTGTAAAAGGCAGTGAAAGCCGTTGAAAAGGCAAGCACCAGTAAAATAGCAACCATGGTACTAAAAAGACTTGGCATTTCCTCAAAAGGAAAATGAAAGGCTATATTTATAAACAAAAGTAGCATCAAGAGGCTAGAAAAAATGTAAGAACTTAGGACTCTAGCGGAAACATTTACTTTTTTCCCAGGGTTCTTAGCCTGCTTCTTTCGTAGATTAGCCAGATTCGCTTCTTTAGATGAATAGAGGATATTGATATCAACTAATTTTTTAATGACCTTGAAACGCATCTTCACCCTCCTCTTTTCTACCAGCAAGGCTAAGGTAGATACTTTCCAAAGACTGGTCTGGGTGGTCTTTTCTCAAGTCCTCTACACTACCACAATAAATCAAATGCCCCTTTTTCAAGATTGCAATCCGATCACAGACTTGCTCAGCTACCTCGAGGACATGGGTTGAAAACAAGACTGTCTTACCTTTTTGTGCATGTTCCTTCATCATTTGCTTCAAATCAAAGGCAGCCTGGGGATCCAAACCAGTCAAGGGTTCGTCCAAGACCCAAATATCAGGATCAGACAAGAGTGCCCCGATGACAAAGACTTTCTGACGCATTCCGTGAGAAAGGGTTTCAATAACCTGATAACGGTTTTCAGCAAAATCAAAAACCTTCAATAGCCTATCTAGACTAGCCTCCAAGTCAGAGCTGCTCAAATCATAGGATGAAGCAATCAATTCCCAAAATTCATTGGCCGTTAAACGTAAAAATAAGTCAGGCGAGTCTGCAACGTAGCCAATCTTTCGTTTGATAGCCAAGCGATTTTCCGATAAATCTAAACCGTCAACCAAAATACGACCACTGCTGGGTGAAATGATACTGACTAGGGATTTTATAGTGGTCGATTTCCCAGCACCATTATGGCCAATCAAGCCCATAATCTCTCCATTTTCAATCTGCAGATTGAGATTGCTCAAAGCCGCTTTATCACCATACAACTTACTAACATTTTGAAATTCAATCATGGGCTGACTCCTATCTTTATCTATGTAATTTACTATTATTATAGCGCTTTCATTTTAAAAATCAACATTTTATATAAAATAGTCAAAAACTTATTATTTAGTATTACGCAAACGTTTGAGTCAAGAGATACTTTATGATAGAATAAAGAACAAGATTGACAAGTAAGAGGAAAAATCATGCAAAATCAAACACTTATGCAATACTTTGAATGGTATCTCCCCCACGACGGCCAGCACTGGACGCGTCTAGCTGAAGATGCTCAACACTTAGCTGATCTCGGTATTAGCCATGTCTGGATGCCACCAGCTTTTAAGGCAACCAATGAAAAAGATGTAGGCTATGGGGTCTATGACTTATTCGACCTAGGAGAGTTTAACCAAAAAGGAACTGTCCGCACCAAGTATGGTTTTAAAGAAGACTATCTTCAAGCTATTCAAGCTCTAAAAGAACAGGGAATTCAACCTATGGCCGATGTAGTGCTAAACCACAAGGCTGCGGCCGATCACATGGAAGCCTTTCAGGTTATCGAAGTGGATCCTGTAGACCGTACAGTTGAACTTGGGGAACCCTTCACCATCAATGGCTGGACTAGCTTTACCTTCGATGGTCGCCAAGACACCTACAATGACTTCCACTGGCACTGGTACCACTTCACCGGTACAGACTATGATGCCAAACGCCGCAAGTCTGGGATTTATCTGATTCAAGGAGACAACAAGGGTTGGGCAAATGAGGAATTGGTCGATAATGAAAACGGTAACTATGACTACCTCATGTATGCCGACCTAGACTTTAAACATCCTGAAGTCATTCAAAATATCTATGACTGGGCTGAATGGTTCATGGAGACAACTGGTGTAGCTGGTTTCCGCTTGGATGCCGTTAAGCACATTGACTCTTTCTTCATGCGCAATTTCATCCGAGATATGAAGGAAAGATACGGTGACGATTTCTATGTTTTTGGTGAATTCTGGAATCCTGACAAGGAAGCCAATCTGGACTATCTTGAAAAAACGGAAGAACGCTTTGACCTTGTCGATGTTCGTCTACACCAGAATCTCTTTGAAGCCAGTCAAGCTGGCGCAAACTATGACCTTCGTGGTATTTTCACAGATAGCTTGGTTGAACTCAAGCCTGATAAGGCTGTGACCTTTGTCGACAACCATGATACCCAACGAGGACAAGCCCTTGAATCGACTGTTGAAGAATGGTTCAAACCAGCAGCCTATGCCCTCATTCTGTTACGCCAAAATGGCCTTCCATGTGTCTTTTACGGCGACTACTATGGGATTTCAGGGCAGTATGCTCAACAAGATTTCAAAGAAGTCCTTGACCGCCTCCTAGCCATCCGAAAAGACTTGGCCTATGGAGAACAAAATGACTACTTTGATGATCCTAACTGTATCGGTTGGGTACGTTCAGGTGCTGAAAATCAATCCCCAATCGCAGTTCTCATCTCAAATGACCAAGAAAACAGCAAATCAATGTTTATCGGCCAAGAATGGGCTAACCAAACCTTTGTAGATCTACTTGAAAACCACCAAGCTCAAGTTATCATCGATGAGGAAGGTTATGGACAATTCCCTGTCTCAGCTGCTTCGGTAAGTGTCTGGGCAGCCAATACTATCTAATAGCTTATAATCATCAAGCCAGATCCAAGCGGATTTGGTTTTTTTGTATTCACAAAAAGACCTACCCAAGTGGATAGATCTTTATTATCTTACAATTTACCTGCTACTGCATCCAACAATTCTTGGATCTTAGCTTGGTTGCTTCCTCCTGCCATGGCCATGTCTGGTTTACCACCACCACGTCCATCGACGATTGGTGCTAATTCTTTGACAAGGTTTCCTGCATGAAGGTCTTTTGTCTTGCTTGCTACAAGGACATTAACTTTGTCCCCAATTGCTGCAACAAGGACAAGAAGATCAGAGTAGTCTTTTTGTTTCCAGTTATCCGCAAAAGTACGAAGGGCACCAGCGTCAGATACAGATACTTGGCTAGCAATGTAACGGTGACCATTGACTTCCTTCACATCCTTGAAGATGTCGCCTGCGGCTGCAGCTGCGGCTTTTTCTTTCAACTCAGCATTTTCCTTTTGAAGTTGACGAAGTTGTTCTTGAAGTCCTTCTACCTTGTGAGGTACTTCCTTGACTTGAGGTGCTTTCAATGTTGCTGCGACTGCTTTAAGAGCATCTTCTTGTTCACGGTAGGCTTCAAAGGCTTCCTTACCAGTCACTGCCAAGATACGGCGAGTTCCTGATCCGATCCCTTCTTCTTTGACAATCTTGAAAAGACCAATTTCAGAAGTGTTGCCAACGTGGGTACCACCACAAAGCTCGATAGAGTAGTCACCTATAGTAACAACACGGACTTCTTTGCCGTATTTCTCACCAAAGAGGGCCATAGCTCCCATTTCTTTAGCAGTGTCAATATCCGTTTCAACTGTCTTCACTTCAAGAGCTTCCCAGATTTTCTCGTTGACTTGCTGTTCAATGGCACGCAATTCTTCAGCAGTTACTGCTTGGAAATGCGTAAAGTCAAAGCGAAGGAATTCGACTTCGTTAAGAGATCCTGCTTGTGTCGCGTGGTTTCCAAGGATGTTGTGAAGAGCAGCGTGAAGCAAGTGAGTCGCAGTGTGATTTTTCATGACACGGTGACGACGATTTGTATCAATTGCCAAGGTATATTCTTGGTTCAAGGCAAGCGGTGCAAGAACTTCAACCGTGTGAAGGGCTTGTCCGTTTGGTGCTTTTTGAACATTGGTCACAGTAGCCACGACCTTACTTGACTCATCCAAGATTTGTCCGTGGTCAGCGACCTGTCCACCCATTTCAGCATAGAATGGCGTTTCCGCAAAGATAAGAGAGGCAGTTCCTTCTGATACAGCTTCTACTTCTGCATTGTCAGCCACGATAGCCACCAATTTAGAAGATAATTGGCTAGCATTGTAGTTGAAGACACTTTCTACAGTGATGTTTTGAAGGGTTTCATTTTGCATCCCCATTGAGCCACCCTTGACAGCTGACGCACGCGCACGTTCTTGCTGCTCTTTCATAGCTGCTTCAAATCCTTCACGGTCCACAGTCATACCAGCTTCTTCAGCGATTTCTTCAGTCAATTCAACTGGGAATCCATAAGTGTCGTAAAGTTTAAATACATCTGAACCAGCAATGACAGATTGACCTTTTTCTTTCAAGTCAGCTACAATGCCTTGGGCAAAGTGTTGACCTGAGTGAAGGGTACGAGCAAATGACTCTTCTTCACTCTTAACGATTTTTTCGATAAAGTCACGTTTTTCAAGCACTTCTGGGTAGTAGCTTTCCATGATCTTACCAACGGTTGGAACGAGTTTGTAAAGGAAAGGCTCGTTGATTCCCAATTTTTGACCATGCATAGAAGCACGACGGAGAAGACGACGAAGGACATAACCACGACCTTCATTTCCTGGAAGGGCACCATCACCGATGGCAAATGACAAAGAACGAATGTGGTCAGCGATAACCTTAAAGCTCATGTTATCGCCATCTTGGTCATAAACCTTACCAGACAATTTCTCCACTTCACGAATGATCGGCATGAAGAGGTCTGTTTCAAAGTTGGTCTTAGCCCCTTGGATAACTGCCACCAAACGCTCCAAACCAGCGCCCGTATCAATGTTCTTGTGTGGCAGTTCCTTGTATTCGCTACGAGGAACAGCAGGGTCTGCGTTAAATTGTGACAAAACGATGTTCCAGATTTCGATATAACGGTCGTTTTCAATATCTTCTGCAAGCAGGCGAAGTCCGATATTTTCTGGGTCAAAGGCTTCTCCACGGTCAAAGAAGATTTCTGTATCTGGTCCAGAAGGTCCGGCACCGATTTCCCAGAAGTTATCTTCGATTGGAATTAAGTGGCTTGGGTCCACTCCCACTTCAATCCAGCGGTTATAAGAATCTTTATCATCTGGATAGTAGGTCATGTAAAGTTTTTCAGCTGGGAAGTCAAACCATTCAGGGCTTGTCAAAAGCTCATAAGCCCAAGTGATGGCTTCGTCACGGAAGTAATCTCCGATAGAGAAGTTCCCCAACATTTCAAACATGGTATGGTGACGTGCAGTCTTCCCTACGTTTTCGATGTCGTTGGTACGGATAGCCTTTTGGGCATTGGTAATACGTGGATTTTCAGGGATAATGGTCCCGTCAAAGTATTTCTTAAGGGTTGCTACCCCAGAGTTGATCCACAAAAGTGTAGGGTCATTTACAGGAACCAAGCTCACTGATGGTTCTACTGAGTGACCTTTGGTCGCCCAGAAATCAAGCCACATTTGGCGTACTTGTGCACTAGATAGTTGTTTCATATTGTCTCCTTATTGCTTGTTTAATGTGATTGGCTTTCCAGCATCTCCACATAGTCAATCGCGACACAGAGGGAAATGACTAGATCTGCATAAGCGTCCTCAAGGACCGTTACATTATAGGTAGATGTCAGATGGAAGAGTTCTTTCTTGATTTCCGCAATCAGCTGATCGCGATCATCCAGCAATTTGAAATTCAAATCCCAGATATTGCCCTCGATACGAAGCCCCAGATTATCAAACTCATACTTATCTCGCCAGAAGGTCAACTTCTTGCGAATGACAAAACTCGAGCCATCCCGAAGCTGAATCTCAAAACGAGGAAGCAAGGTCAAGATTTCTTTACTGATCTGACTAACTTGTTCACCAGTCGCATCATAGATGGTAAAAGTTTTGGGAATCTTAAAAAAATGATCCCTCTACCTGATAGGCGATTTCTCCCCTGTCATCCTTGATAGCGAAGCGTTCGCCTCCAAGACGAAACTTTTGTTTGACAAGAAATGTTTTCATCAACACCTCCAAAAATTAAAAGACAAGCTCATATCACGAAGGGCGAAAAACCGCGGTACCACCTTCATTCAATGAACTTGTCATTCTCTTATTCTTATGCAATTGTATGATTGAGTAGCATGACTTTCTAGCTTAGATGGCTCGCAGCACCGCCATTTCTCTGGACTAAGACAACTGAAAATCAAATCTCAACTTTCTTATTATATCGTTTTTTTAAGCTTGCGTCAACTGGAAATGATACCCATTTAAATAACCCATTCCCTACATCTCTGCTTACTTTTTCAGGATATATTTTTTCTTACTGCCATTTTTCTTTTTATCCCAACTTTTATCCCACATTTTCGAATTGCTAAAAATAGCTACGAAAATATTCCAAAATATAAAGTTTCCTATCACCAAATATATAGACTCAGTTGTTAGGTATTTTCGATCCAAACCATCCTTTAGATAGAATAGTATATATGTTTCGTTAACAATCAAAAAGGTTGGCCAATAACTTTTTTTGAAAAAAGTAGATATTTTCATGATTTGTTACCGCTTTCTGTAAGGTTAAGCTTAGTATACTACTAGGCAAGAAAATAAGCAACTAGAATAGAAAAAGATATGGCTATAAAAGCTGACTTCTATTAAAAAACGAACCAGCTGACTGATTCGTTTTCTTAAGTTCTACTCCTACTTCCGATACATTTTAAACTGTAGGAAGAGGTCGCTATATTTTCCTGTCCATTTATGGTCAAATTTCTCATAAACTTCTAGGTGTTTCATGGTTTCAGCATCAGGATAGAAGGCCTTATCTTCTTTCTTCTCCTCTGGGAGCAATTCCTTAGCTGGTAGGTTTGGTGTTGAATAGCCGACATACTCTGCATTTTTAAGAGCATTTTCGGGTTTCAACATAAAGTTGATAAAGGCATAGGCTGCGTCTTGGTTTTTGACTGTTTTGGGAATGACCATATTGTCAAACCAAAGGTTGCTGGCCTCTGTCGGTACCACATAGCGTAGATTTTCATTTTTTTCTAGCATTTGGCTGGCTTCACCAGAGAAGGTCACGCCGATAGCAGCATTGTTCTGAATCATGTAGCCCTTCATCTCGTCCGCAACGATTGCCTTGATATTTGGAGTCAATTTGTAGAGTTTGTCTACTGTTTCTTCCAACTGCTGTGGATCCTTGGAGTTGAGGCTGTAGCCAAATGAGTTAAGCCCTAGTCCCAATACCTCACGCGCCCCATCAAAGAGCATGATAGAGTTCTTATACTCTGGCTTCCAAAGGTCATCCCAATGCTCAGGCGCCTCATCTACCATGGTTTCATTGTAGACAATTCCCAAGGTACCCCAGAAGTAAGGGATGGAGAATTTATTGCCTGGGTCAAAGGACTGGTTGAGGAACTCTGGTCCGATATTTTCAAGACCTTCAAGTTTTGAATAGTCAAGCGGTACCAAGAGGTCTTCGTCCTTCATCTTGTTAATCATGTACTCACTAGGAATGGCGATATCGTAGGTCGTTCCACCCTGCTTGATCTTGGTATACATGGCTTCGTTGGAGTCAAAGGTCTCATACTGGACTTGGATTCCTGTTTCTTCTGTGAATTGCTCCAAGAGTTCTGGATCGATATAGTCACCCCAGTTGTAGATAACCAATTTTTGACTATCTCGGCTATTGATTTTACTGTCTAGATGCGTCGCAATTCCCCACAAGACCAGGATAATCGCAGCAATTCCTGCTAAAAATGAATAGAGTTTTTTCATGCTTGCTCCTCCTTCTCACGTGAGATAAAGTAATATCCAACCACTAGGATAATACTAAAGAGAAAAACAAGGGCAGACAGGGCATTGATCTCTAACGAAATACCCTTCCGAGCACGAGAATAAATCTCGACGGACAAGGTTGAAAAGCCATTTCCCGTTACAAAGAAGGTCACGGCAAAGTCATCTAGCGAATAGGTGAAGGCCATGAAATAACCTGCTATGATAGACGGAGTTAGGTAAGGAAGCATGATTTCCTTAAACATCTGAAATTGACTTGCTCCCAAGTCATAGGCCGCATGAATCATGTCACCGTTCATTTCTTTAAGTCGTGGCAAGACCATCAAGACCACGATAGGAATGGAGAAGGCCACGTGACTAGATAGAACGGTCAAAAAGCCAAGTGAAAACTTGAGTTGAGTAAAAAGAATCAAGAAGCTGGCACCAATCATAACGTCAGGCGCAACCATGAGGATATTATTGAGTGATAGAAAGGCTTCTTGGTATTTCTTACGAGACTGGTAGATGTAAATGGCACCGAAAGTCCCGATAATGGTCGCAATCAAGGCTGACAGAAAGGCCAAGAAAAAGGTCTGAGTCACAATCAACATGAGGCGACCATCGCCAAACATGGTTTTAAAATGGCTCAAGCTAAAGCCCGTAAAGCTGTTCATATCATTGCCTGCATTAAAGGCGTAACCAATCAGATAAAATATCGGCAGGTAGAGGACAAGAAAGACCAGTCCCAGATAAAGGTTGGCAAATTTTTTCATCGTTCTCTCCTTTCCTTAGTCACCCACATGGTGATGAACATGGTCAGGATGAGAATCACACCGATGGTAGAACCCATACCGTAGTTGTCATTGGTCAGGAAGTTCTGCTCAATGGCTGTCCCCAAGGTGATAACGCGGTTCCCACCGATCAAACGGGTCAGCATGAAGAGACTCAAACTTGGGATAAAGACCGACTGAACCCCACTTCTCACTCCATTCATCGATAGAGGGAAGATGACATGGCGGAAGGTCTCCCACTTGGTCGCACCGAGGTCATAGCTAGCATTGATGAGGTTGTTATCCATATCGTCCAAGACATTGAAAATCGGCAAAATCATAAAGGGAAGCTCGATATAGCTTGCGACAAAGATAAAGGAGAAATCGGTAAAGAGCAACTGTTGTGAACCGATTCCGATAAATTCCAAGAATTGGTTAATAGAACCATTCTGACCAAAAATCCCAATAAAGGCATAGGCCTTGAGGAGCAGATTGATCCAGGTTGGCAGGATAATCAGCATAAGCCAGAGTTGACGGTGTTTGAGACGGGTCAAAAAGAGGGCTGTTGGATAGCTGATAAGGAGGGTTACAAAGGTCACAATCCCTGCATAGAGCACAGAGTTGAAGCTCATTTTGAGATAGGTCAAGTTTTGTGACGCAAAGTAGGATTTATAGTTTTCTAAACTGAACTGGCCTTCGATGTTGAAAAAAGATTGTCCAAAAATCAAGACCAAGGGTGCGAGAACAAAGAGGGCAATCCAAAGCATGTAGGGCACTACAAAGAGTTTAGAGCTTGTTTTCTTCATCTCTTTCCTCCTCGATTGCATTGATCAGACCTGCTTCTTGCTCTTCGATTTCCACATATTCTTCGATTCGAGCATCGAACTCTTCTTCTGTTTCATTGAGGCGCATGATGTGGATGTCTTCTGGTTCAAAGTCCAGACCGATTTCCTCACCCACGATGGCCTTACGAGTCGAGTGGATCATCCATTCATTTCCAAGTTCGTCATAGGCGATAATTTCATAGTGAACCCCACGGAAGAGCTGGGTATCGACCTTAACTTGGAGCTTGCCTTCTTCAGGAAGGGTAATGCGCAAGTCTTCTGGACGAATCACGACTTCGACTGGCTCATTTGGCTTCATCCCCCCATCGACCGCTTCAAAGCGTTTGCCGTTAAACTCAACCAAGTAGTCCTCAATCATGGTTCCTGGCAAGATATTTGACTCACCGATAAAGGTGGCAACAAAGTGGTTAATTGGCTCATCGTAGATGTCCACTGGCGTTCCAGACTGGACAATCTCGCCATCATTCATGACAAAAATCCAGTCACTCATAGCCAAAGCTTCTTCCTGATCGTGAGTAACAAAAACAAAGGTGATTCCCAATCGTTGTTGCAGTTCACGCAGCTCATACTGCATATCTGTTCTTAATTTCAAGTCCAACGCTGACAAAGGCTCGTCCAACAAAACCACACGGGGTTGGTTGATGATGGCACGGGCAATAGCCACACGCTGACGTTGTCCTCCAGAGAGTTTACGGATGGAAC
The DNA here is from genome assembly GCF_027497975.1 of Streptococcus sp. SM5. Taxonomy (NCBI): domain Bacteria; kingdom Bacillati; phylum Bacillota; class Bacilli; order Lactobacillales; family Streptococcaceae; genus Streptococcus; species Streptococcus sp. SM5. The sequence continues at coordinate 53,464 of NZ_JAJNSC010000008.1, forward strand.
GTTTTTCGTAACCTTCCAACTGAACCATCTTGAGAACTTCCGCTACGCGCTGCTCGATTTCTTTCTTGTCAATTTTACGCAAGCGAAGTGGAAAAGCAACATTTTCAAACACATTCATATGTGGAAACAAGGCATAGGATTGGAAGACCGTATGCACATCTCGCTTGTTGGTTGGGATGTCATTGATACGGACACCATCCAGCAAAATATCTCCTGTCGTCGCATCCAGTAAACCTGCAATGATGTTAAGGATAGTTGATTTCCCTGAACCAGACGCGCCTAGAAGAGTATAGAACTTCCCTTCTTCCAACTCAAAGTTGATATCTTTGAGAACCTTGGTGTTGCTGTCTTCAAAAACTTTAGAGACGTTTTTGAATTCAATAATTGGTTTTTTCAATTGTCATTTATTCCTTCTTTTTCATAGATTAACAGATCAGGGCTCTGTCAGGCCGCTACTACCTCGCGTAGGAGATTGAACTGCCTACATTCTTCTGCACTGACGATAGGCTTTCACCCCCTTTCCATGACATAGCAGCAGCTTTTCAACTACAGCTTCCTACTTGCTTTCACCCAAGATACGAACTTCTCTCTCAAGAGTAACGCCAGAGTGTTCCTTGACTTTTTCGATAACAGACTCAATCAAGTCCTCGTAGTCTTTAGCCGTTCCATCAGCGACATTGATCATAAAACCTGCGTGTTTTTCTGAGACTTCTACTCCACCAATACGATAGCCTTTCAAGCCAGCTTCAGAAATTAACTGACCTGCAAAATGCCCTACTGGACGCTTAAAGACCGAACCACAAGATGGGTATTCTAAAGGTTGCTTGAGTTCACGTAGATGCGTCAAGCGATCCATTTCTTGCTTGATAACCGGATGGCTTCCTGGGGCTAGGGCAAATTTAGCTGACAAGACAACTGCACCTGACTCCTGAATGGCTGAGTGGCGGTAACCAAAAGCCAAGTCCTTGGCAGAAAGAGTTTCGATTTCTCCATCCTTGGTCAAGACCTTACAAGACTGCAAGATGTGGGCAATCTCACCACCATAGGCACCCGCATTCATAAAGACAGCACCACCAACACTTCCAGGAATGCCACATGCAAACTCAAAACCAGTCAAACTATGACGAAGGGCAATGCGAGTTGTTTCAATCAAGTTAGCACCAGCTTCAGCTTCAATGGTATAGCCATCAACGGAAACATTATTGAGCTTGTCACACAAGATGACAAATCCACGAATCCCACCATCACGAACGATGATGTTGCTAGCATTTCCAAGAACCATCCAAGGGATATCTTCTTGATTGGCAAATTTGACAACGCGAGCCAACTCAAAATGATTTCGTGGAAAGACCAGATAATCAGCCTCTCCACCTACTTTTGTATAACTATAGCTATGCAAGGGTTCCTTGAAACGGATATCAATTCCTTCTAAGATTTCAAGCATTTTTTCTTTTACTGACATGACACTCTTCCTTTTACAAAATTCATTCCATTATACCATTTTTAAGACCATTTGACGACCCTAAAAAAATCTCGTTTGGTTTTTGCATAAGAAAAAGAGGTTCCCCCCCTTTTTCTTATGATTTTTTGCAAAAGATTGCCTTGGTTCCATAGGCAAGCAGAACGAGCTCCAGTGCTAGGAACACTTCAACCAAGACTGGATTGGTCAACCAGCCAACTTGGGCTAAAGATGGAGCTAGATCAAAGAAGGCATGGAGGCCATAGGCTGCTAGGAGATAAGTCCATTTCTTCTGGCGAACAGCTTGGTAAACCCAAACTGTCAACAGCAATTGGAATCCTAGAGCCAAAATCCGTTCAAAACCAAGCAAATAAATCTGCCAGACAGACAGCGACTGGATGGTTTTCAACATATTTTCAGACAGCAATTGCATGACCTGTGGATTCTGAGTTTGAACTGCTGAGAGAACAATGTAGAGATTAATCAAACTAGTAAGGCCCAGGAAAATCAATTCCAAACCACCATGACCTAACCCATAAGCCAAGGCGTCTGCCTTGTCCAAACTTCTCTTTTTCTCCAACCATTTGAAGAAAACAAGACGAGCAGTTTCCTCAAAAAAGGCTGCCATGGCTATGCCATAGATGATATAGACAAGTGGATGATCTTGCAAGAGGGCAATACTACCGTCTTTTTGAGGATGTAAAACCAAGATATGCACCAGTTTTTCCAAAATCTGTGAAGAGACAAAGAAGGCAACAGCCCCCAAGCCCAAGACAGCTAGATTAATCTGGTGTTTCTTTTTGGCATACCAAATGCTTCCTATCAAAAAAGCCAGCAACAGCAACATGGTAATAATGATATGAATGGTCATTTTCTTCTCCTATTCCGCCTTTTCAATATCTTTTTTCATCTCGTCAACATTGAACTTAGCAAACAAGTATTGACGATCTTGGACTGGAAAACGTTGGTCCAACTGGTCAACCGCTCCCACCTCGATAATCCCTTCCTTGATGACAAAGTCCATGACATGCCCACCGAAGGTCAAATCATCTGAGATGAAGTGTAGATGATAGCCTGCCACACTGACTCCATGGAAAATCTCTGGCGTCCAGAAACCAACGATGGTTCCTGCTACATTGTCTCGACGATATTCAGGTTGATGGGTTGCGACATCAGCAAACTTGGTCTCTGGTGTTGACTTGGGAATCATACGCACATGCATATGTGAAAATTCCCCACGAATCTTGATAGAGCGGAAAAGATTTTCCCCATCATAATAAGACTCAATTCGTTCTTCCAACTCTTTGTCTGTCATCTCAAAGCGCTGGCGGAAAATAACCTCTGCCTGATGCGGTACTACTGCTGCATAAGGAATAAGGGCATCTGGTGATACCTCCACAATCTCTGGCTGGTCGCCTGATCCTTTGGCCTGATAAGCCTTGCCATCCAAGACAATCAATTCTCCATCAATGGAATCCAAGGTTCCCAAACCAAGGTCTCCATGCTCTAGCAATTCTCCCACTGTCATGGTACCACCATAAAGGCCTGCCATCAAGGCTCCAAGGGTATTGTATTGAAATAATTTCACTGGTTCCTGCACGTTCTTATCCATTCACTTTCTTTTCTGTTATTCTATAAATCTTACTCCTAAGTATACCACATTTGCCCCTAGATGTGTACGAGAGAAACACCCTAGACATTGCCAAGAAGGAAAAAAAAAGGTACAATGTAACAAAATCAAGGGAGGTCTGGAATGAAGAAACAAAGCAAGTACCAAGAGGTCGTTTCCTATCTGAAAAATGGCATCGAGTCTGGACGTTTTCCAACGGGAAGTCGCCTGCCTTCTATCCGTCAACTGAGTCTTGACTTTCATTGTAGCAAGGACACCATTCAACGAGCACTGCTGGAATTACGACACGAACAATACCTCTATGCCAAGCCCCAGAGTGGCTATTATGTTCTAGAACAAGGACAACATCAAGACCTAGAAATCGAAGTCACTGAAGAACATGCCAGCGCCTATGACGACTTCCGACTCTGCGTCAATGAAACCTTAATTGGCCGGGAAAACTACCTCTTCAACTATTATGACAACCAAGAAGGTTTAGAAGACCTAAGACAGTCTATCCATAAACTTCTCTTTGACCAAGCCCTCTACTGCAAGGCTGACCAACTGGTACTGACTTCTGGCACCCAACAAGCCTTGTTTATCCTTTCTCAAATATCCTTTCCTAGCCAAGCCAAGGAAATCTTGGTGGAAAAGCCGACCTACCATCGGATGAATCGCCTCTTGATTGCACAGGGTCTGGACTATCAAACGATTGAACGAGGCATTGATGGAATTGACTTGGAGGAACTGGAAGACCACTTCAAAACAGGAAAAATTAAGTTTTTCTATACCATTCCTCGTTTTCACTATCCTCTGGGACATTCCTATTCTGAGCAGGACAAACGAGCTATTCTTGACTTAACTGCCAAGTATGGTGTCTATATCGTCGAGGACGACTATTTGGGGGATTTGGACTCCAAAAAGGGCCAGACCTTCCACTATCTAGATACAGAGGAGCGCGTTATTTATATCAAGTCCTTCTCAACCAGCCTCTTTCCAGCCCTGCGGATAACAGCACTCATCCTTCCAAATGGTATCAAAGAAGCCTTTATGGCCTACAAAAATATCCTAGACTACGATAGCAACCTTATCATGCAAAAGGCCCTGTCACTCTATATTGACAGTCAATTGTTTGAGAAAAACCGTCTAGCTCGCTTATCCAATCAGGAAGACTACCAAAAACAAATCGAGGAAATCTTAACTAAAACACCTTGTCCCCTTCCTCATTATCCCCTACACGATGGTTTATTGCTCGATCTCAGACAGTATCCTAAAATCGCCAGCCTAAAACACAGTCAGCTGAAATTGGACTTCTTTGAGGAGGCTTACTTGGATGCCTGCCCTTATCAATTTGCCAAGGTATCCTTAGAAAATCTGGAAAAGGTTTTAAACTATTTAAAAGCAGAATTGGATTGACTTCCAACTCTGCTTTTTTCTTATACTCTTCGAAAATCAAATTCAAACCACGTCAGCGTCGCCTTACCGTACTCAAGTACAGCTTGCGGCTAGCTTCCTAGTTTGCTCTTTGATTTTCATTGAGTATTATTCTTCAACTTCTGTTAAGGTTGCCGCTTTTTCAAGATATTTTTGGTAGGTGCCGTCATCCTTGAGTTTTTGGATGACCTTGTCCACCACTTCTTTCAAATCAGCACTATTTTTTCTAAGGGCAACTGCATTAGCTTCGCCGTCCTTCATCTTCAAGCTGACAGTTGCGACAGCTAAGTCTGCATTTTTAGCAGCATAGCTAAGGGCAACAGGCTCATCCATGTGAACAGCATCTACTTTTCCAGCCTGTAATTCATTAACAGCTTCACCCATATTAGCTAGGGAAGTCAATTGAGCTTTTGGCAATTGTTCCTTGACCATAGATTCTGGAACAGTCCCTTTTTGGGCCGCAATATTAGCACTTTCTAGGCTAGTTAAATCCTTGTATTTTTCTTCATCAGCCTTACGAACCAAGAAACTAATCTTGTTTTCATAGTAAGGGATTGAAAAATCAAAGACTTCTTTTCTCTCGTCAGTAGCGCTAATTCCCGCAACCGCTAGATCAGCCTTACCAGTTTGAAGACTGGTCAAGACATTATCAAAACTCATGCTTGAAATTTCCAACTTCACCCCAAGTTCATCAGCGATAGCTTGGGCCATATCAATGTCCGCACCGACTACCTGATTTTTTCCGTCAACCAAGGCTTGGAATTCAAAGGGTGCATAATCAGGACTAGTCGCCACAACTAATTTTCCCTTTTGCTTAATGGCCTCAACAGCTGACTGATAAACATTAGAATCCGACTGACAAGCTACTAAGAAGAAACTTGCAAGAAAACTACATAAAACAAATATCCATTTTTTTGATTTCATAAATAAACAACCCTTCTGTTGATTTTGTATAATTATAACGCTATCCAAGTTGCTTGTCAAGTATTTTTTGAATTTTTATCTTAAAAATATTTTTTTCATTCAACAAAAGGAGCTATTAATTGATTTCAAGCTCCTTTTTATACAGAATGAAACTATTTTATAGTTCGACAATCTTACCTGTTTCAAAGTAAACAACCCATTCACAGATATTCTTAGCATAGTCTCCAATGCGTTCCAAGAAGGCAATCACTTGGAAGTAATCACGACCTGTAACAATGGCATCAGGATTTTTCTTGATTTCTTCTGTAGCCAAGTCACGAATGCTATCAAAGTAATGGTTGATTTTTTCGTCCATGGCTGCTACTTCATAGGCCTGATCCACTGAACCATTGAGATAGAGTTCAAGGGCTGCTTCAACGAAGTTCTTGACATCACGCCCCATTCTCTTAATTTCTTCTTCAACAGCTGGGATGCGTTGCTCCCCCTTCATACGAATGGCTGCTCTTGCAATGGAAACGGCATGGTCCCCCATACGTTCCAAGTCAGATACAGCCTTCAAGACTGTCAAAACGGTACGCAAGTCTTGAGAAACTGGTTGTTGAAGGGCAATCATTTCAAATGATTTCTTCTCCAATTTCACTTCGTATTCGTTTACTTCTGCATCGTCTTCGATGACTTCCTTGGCCAAATCACGGTCATGCGTAACAAAGGCACGCACTGTCCGATTGATTTGGGATAGCACTTCTTGTCCCATAGCATAGAACTGGTTGTGCAATTTCTCTAAATCTTCCTCAAATTGAGAACGTAACATCATTTATCTCCTTATCCAAATTTTCCTGAAATATAATCTTCTGTTTCCTTGTGTTGTGGGTTGAGGAACATCTTCTTGGTATCGTTAAACTCGATCAGATCTCCATCTAGGAAAAATCCTGTCTTGTCAGAAATACGAGAGGCTTGTTGCATGGAACGCGTAACCAAGAGCATGGTGTATTTATCTTTTAGACCATACAAAGTTTCCTCAATCTTACCAGCCGAGATAGGGTCCAAGGCTGAAGTCGGTTCATCCAAAAGAATGATTTTAGGGCTGGTTGCCAAGACACGGGCAACACAGACACGTTGCTGTTGTCCACCTGAAAGCCCAATAGCTGAATCATGCAAGCGGTCCTTGACCTCATCCCAGATAGAAGCTCGTTGCAAGGCTTTTTCTACCGCTTCATCCAGAACCTGCTTGTCTTTAACTCCATTGATACGAAGCCCATAAACAACATTTTCGTAGATAGACATAGGGAAAGGGTTTGGTTGTTGGAAAACCATGCCGATTTCCTTACGCAATTCAACTGTATCTGTACGTGGGCTGTAGATGTTGTGGCCGTTGTAAACCACCGAACCAGTTGTGGTCACCTCTGGATTGAGATCCCCCATGCGGTTGATAGCCTTGAGGAGGGTTGATTTCCCTGATCCAGATGGACCGATCAAGGCTGTAATTTCCTTAGGTTGGAAAGATAGGGAAACACTATTCAAGGCCTTTTTTTGATTGTAGTAAACGGACAGGTCTGATACCTGTAAAATCGCTTCTGTCATACTGTTTCCTTTCTATCCAAAGTGTCCTGTTACGTAGTCATTGGTTGACTGTAGTTTGGCATTTTGGAAAATATTAGAGGTCTTATCGTACTCTATCAAGTCACCCAAGTAGAAAAATCCTGTGTAGTCACTAGCACGCGCAGCCTGCTGCATACTGTGGGTTACGATGATAATGGTAAAGTCTTTTTTCAATTCCAACATAGTTTCTTCTAGCTGGGCTGTCGCAATCGGATCTAGCGCTGACGCCGGCTCATCCATTAAGAGGATATCTGGTTTAACAGAGATAGCACGAGCGATACAGAGACGTTGCTGCTGACCACCTGATAGGGTCAAAGCTGACTTGTGCAAATCGTCTTTAACCTGGTCCCAAAGGGCAGCCTGACGAAGAGAGGTTTCCACAATTTCATCTAAGACTTGCTTGTCCTTAACTCCTGCACGCTCATGGGCAAAAGTGATATTGCGGTAGATAGACTTGGCAAAAGGATTTGGTCGTTGGAAGACCATCCCGATGTGCTTACGCATCTCATAAACATTGATTTCTGGACGGTTAACATCAATCCCTTCATAGAGAATTTGACCTGTTACCTTGGCAATATCAATGGTATCATTCATACGGTTGAGACTGCGGAGGTAGGTTGATTTCCCTGAACCAGAAGGGCCAATTAAGGCCGTAATTTTATTCTTTTCAAATTGCATATCGATGCCCTTAATGGATTCATTTTTACCGTAGTAAACATGTAAATCCTTAGTAGAGAGGGCCACTTTCTCTTCAGGAAAGGTGATGATATGCTTTTCATCCCAATTATATTTTGACATGGCTTCTCCTTTAGGCAGCGGTTAATTTCTTATGTAGGTAGCTTCCGAGTTTACGGGCTCCAAAGTTAAAGATGAGGATAAAGATGAGGAGCACGGCCGCAGAACCTGCTGATACGATGGTGCCATCAGGAATGGTTCCTTCACTATTGACTTTCCAGATGTGGACAGCCAAGGTTTCTGCTTGACGGAAGATAGAGATTGGGCTAGTTACACTGAGAATATTCCAGTTAGACCAGTCAAGGGCTGGAGCGGATTGTCCTGCTGTATAGATAAGGGCAGCAGCCTCACCAAAGATACGACCAGAAGCTAAGACGACCCCAGTCACAATACCTGGAAGGGCTTCTGGAATGACCACATGGACAACTGTCTCCCAACGAGAAATTCCAAGGGCCAAGCCGGCCTCACGTTGCGTATGGTGAACGTGTTTCAAGCTGTCTTCAACGTTACGAGTCATCTGAGGCAGGTTAAAGACCGTCAAGGCCAAGGCACCTGAGATGATTGAAAATCCATACTCAAACTGAACTACAAAGATCAAGTAACCAAAGAGACCGACAACCACTGATGGCAGTGAAGATAAGATTTCAATACAGGTTCTGACAAAGTTGGTAACAGGACCCTTTTTGGCGTATTCAGCTAGGAAAATTCCAGCTCCCATAGACAAAGGCACAGAGATAATCAAGGTAATGACCAGAAGGAAGAAGGAATTATAGAGCTGAATTCCAATCCCTCCACCTGCTTGGTAAGAAGAGGATTTGCCAGTCAAGAAAGACCAAGAGATGTGGGGCAAACCACGAACCAAGATATAAAGAATCAAGGATGCCAAGATGGCAACAATAATTCCTGCAATCGAGTAGAGGACAGCTGTTGCAATTTTATCTAATTTCTTAGCGTGCATAGTTTTTCTTTCCTCTTTCTTTCGTAATCAATTTAATCACACTGTTGAAGGCCAAACTCATCAAGAGCAAGACTAAGGCCAGTGACCAGAGAACGTTATTGTCAACAGTTCCCATAACGGTATTTCCGATACCCATGGTCAAGACAGAGGTCAAGGTCGCAGCAGGTGTTGTCAATGAAGTTGGGACAACGGCTGAGTTTCCGACCACCATCTGAATGGCCAAGGCCTCACCAAAGGCACGCGCCATCCCAAAGACCACTGCGGTGAAAATCCCTGAACGCGCCGCCTTCAAGGTCACGCGCCAGATGGTTTGCCAACGAGTAGCCCCCATAGCCAAACTAGCTTCGCGGTAGTGACGAGGCACCGCACGCAAGCTATCCGTTGTCATAAAGGTTACCGTCGGTAAAATCATGACAAAGAGAACGAAAATCCCTGACAAAATCCCAAAACCAGTTCCACCAAAGACACTACGGACAAAGGGAACCACGACCTGCAAACCGATAAATCCATACACGACTGAAGGAATTCCGACTAGCAATTCAATGGCTGGTTGCAAGATTCTAGCACCTTTTGGTGAGACTTCGGTCATAAAGACTGCCGCACCAATGGCAAAAGGAGTTGCGATAAGGGCTGATAGGATTGTGACAATAAAGGAACCCAAAATCATAGGAAGGGCACCAAATTGTTTACCTGAAGGATTCCAAGTTTGTCCAAAAAGGAAATCAAAGATATTGACCCCATTTACAAAGAAGGTTGACAAGCCTTTTTGGGCTACGAAAATCAAAATCATAGCCACAATGATGACAATCAAAGACAGACAGGCAAAGGTCAAGCCTTTTCCTAATTTCTCTAAACGAGAGTTCTTTGAGGGAGAAAGTAATTTTTTAGCTAATTCTTCTTGATTCATTAGTGACTCCCTTCTAGTGCTGTCACTGTTCCTACAGCATCTTTTTCAACCTTCATTTCTTTGACAGAAATATAGCCCATCCCCTTAACGATTCCACTTTGCGCTTCATCAGAGAGGACAAAGTTGAGGAATTCTGCCACCAATTCATTTGGTTGACCTAGGGTATACATGTGTTCATAAGACCACAAGGGCCAGTTATTGGTTGTAACATTTTCTGCAATCGGCTCATAGCCATTCAACTTCATGCGTTTCACCGAGTCATCCACATAGGCAAAGGCTAGGTAAGAAATAGCTCCTGGTGTCTGGGAAACAATGTTTTTAACCATCCCATTTGAATCCTGTTCTTGACTCTGCACAGCAGATTGACCTTCCATGATAACACTATCAAAGGTTGCACGCGAACCAGAACTTGCCGCACGGTTAATAATCGAAATAGCTAGGTCTTTCCCACCGACTTCTTTCCAGTTGGTCACTTGACCTGTGAAGATGCTACGGAGTTGTTCTGTTGTCAGATTTTCAACGTCAACTTCCTTATTTACAATTACTGCCAAGCCAGCTACGGCTACTTTATGGTCCACTAGAGCGGATGCATTGATACCGTCTTTTTCCTCGGCAAATACGTCTGAATTTCCTACATCAACGGCTCCAGACTGAACCTGAGACAGACCTGTACCAGATCCTCCACCTTGGACGTTAACTGTTTTTCCAATGTGCATAGAGCCAAATTCATCTGCTGCTGCTTCGACCAAGGGCTGAAGAGCCGTTGAGCCAACAGCAGTCATGGATTCTCCACGATCAATCCAGCTAGCACATCCCGCCAAAGAACCTGCTAGCAAAAGAGCCGCAAGGGATAGAGCGAGTTTTTTCCTTTTTTTCACTGTTTTTTCTCCTTGAAAATAATGGTGAATGCTGTGAATTTTTTCAACTATTTATTTATGTTTTTCTTTTTTAAAATTGGGAGCCAACTGAAGTTACTAGCTTAGTTTTACTAGAAATTTGCTCAGTTGCCTTCTCAACAAATTTTGACTGAAAATAAAAGACAATTTGAAAAAAATTCATACTTCCACTATAACATAGACAAGCTACTTTGACTAGCATTTTCACTTGAATCTGAGGCCTTTTGGAAAATAATTTTTCAAAACATTTCCAGTCACCTTAGCAAAGCCCAAACCATTGCCTTGAACCAAAACTTGGTACCAACCATTTGGCAGACTTTCCGCCAGCTGGACAGTCTCTCCAGCCGCATACTTTACAAACTCTTCTTGGTCAATTTCAACCGACTGTTTGACCTGACTCGGTTTCAAGGCTAGACCAAGAGCAAAACTAGGCTCAAAGCGTTTCTTCTTAAAAGTGCCCAGATGCAGGCCATTGCGAGCAATCTTGAGTTTCCCTAAATCTGGCAAGAGTTCTGGCAAGAGATAGAGTTGATCCCCAAAAGTCTGCAAGATCCCTCTTAGATTGACCTTCAAGTGTTTTTGGGCAAATTCCTGCCACAAGGCAACTTGTTCTCGGCTGAGATTACTCTTACTTGCCTTATATTTCGGTGCTGGATTTTCACCCTTAAACTGTAGATGAGCTACAAACTGACCCTCTCCCTTAAAATGGTGAGGATACATCCGAGCCGTTTCTGGCAAGTCAATACCAGCTACCATTCCATTGATATGCTCTACTGGTAGCAAATCAAAATCATACTCTTCCAGCAGCCAGTTGACAATATCTTCGTTTTCCTCAGGTGCCCAGGTACAGGTTGAATAAACCAGACGACCTCCCTCTGCTAGCATGGTCACTGCATCTTCCAGAATTTCTCTTTGCAAACTAGCACATTGACTCGGATAATCTAAGCTCCAATAGTCCATAGCATCTGGTTGCTTACGAAACATCCCTTCACCAGAGCAAGGAGCATCAAGGACAATGAGGTCAAAATAGCCTTTAAAAACCTTGGCCAAGCGGTCAGCAGATTCATTGGTCACCACAACATTTGTCGCTCCAAAGCGCTCCATGTTTTCTACTAAAATCTTAGCCCGTTTGCTTGAAATTTCATTGGAAACAAGGAGACCCTCCCCTGCTAGATAGGCTGCCAGCTGAGTTGATTTTCCACCCGGTGCAGCAGCCAAATCCAAGACTTTCATACCAGGACTGGGCTGGGCTACCTGAGCAACCATCTGAGCAGCGGGTTCTTGCGAATAAACCAAACCTGTAGCATGCTCAGGCGATTTCCCTGAAACCTTCCCATAGTGGCCCCAAGGGGTTTGAGGAATGGCATCAGAAAAGGAAACTGGCGCTTCTTTTAAAGGATTAACCCGAAAGGCAGAAACCGCTTCCTCCTCAAAAGAGGCAAGAAAATCTCTTGCCTCATCTCCTAGTATCCCTTCATATTTTTCAACAAATCCTTCTGGAAATTGCATTTAAGTTCTTTTCCTTTCGTAAATATAGGACTGAATTTCCTCCTGCATCTCAAGAGGCACCATCATGACTGGCTGTCTGGTTTGAAAATCAAGCGGTTGACCAGATAGGGTCACAACCCGATAGCCCAGATTTTCCCCTAAAATACTAGCCGCAGCATAATCCCATGGTTGCAGATAGGTAACATAGGTCAACAAACGCCCTGACAAAATCTTGGCAAAACTAATGGCCGCACTTCCATAGACACGAACACCAAGAACCGCTCGGCTCAAATCAGCCAGCCCCCATTCATTGGTTTCCAGCATACCACTATTTCCTGCAATGAGAAAATCTCCAAGTGGTTTGGCTTTAAAGGGAGCTAGGGGTTTATCATTTCGACAAACCGGAAACTTACCACCACCGTGATAACAATCCCCCTTGACCACATCATAAATCAAACCAAATTGCCCTTGACCATTCTCAAAATAAGCCATCATGACAGCAAAATCTTCCTGCTGGGCTACAAAATTATTGGTCCCATCAATCGGATCAATGACCCAAACCTTGCCCTCTTGAACTGAAGCTCGCAAACAGCCCTCTTCAGCACAAATCTTATCCTCAGGATAACGAGACAAAATCTCACTAACCAAGAATTCCTGAACTTCCTTGTCCAGTCGGGTCACCAAGTCTGTCGGAGAGGACTTGGTCTCAACACGTAAGTCTTCCTGCATGTGGTCAAGGATATACTGGCCTGCTTTCTTAATTAGCTCTTTAGCAAATTCAAATTTACTTTCCAAGAGAAATCTTTCCTTCCCCTTTTTCCTTGGCCGCCTGAACCGCTCGATAAAGCGAATAGCCACTAACCGTTTCAAATTCTCGTCCCAAACGTTTTTCTTCGCTCTTACTTGGCACGACCGCTTTGAATCCCTTATAGGAGTCCAGTAACTTTTTAGCCTCTACCTTGCCTTCATAGGCAGCTTCAACATCATTAAAAAAAGAAAGCACTGAAGCAAGTTCTTCAGTGCTCCACGACAAATCTAGTGGGTAACTATACTGTTTGTTCATTAACTAATACCAGCTCTCATTCTTGCTTCTTTTAGTTCTTGCTTACGGTAACTACGAGGGAGAAAAGCACGAATCTCATCTTCATTAAAACCAATTTGCATACGTTTGGCATCAATAATAATTGGACGACGCAAAAGACTAGGATACTGCTCAATCAAATGAAGCAATTCCGATACTGAAATACTCTCTACATCAATATCTAATTTTTGAAAAATTTTTGAACGAGTTGAAATGATGTCATCAGTACCATTTTCGGTCAAGGAAAGAATGTGTTGCAATTCTTTTCTCGTTAAAGGACTGGTCATAATATTGTGTTCCTCAAAGGGAACCTTATGTTTTTCTAACCAGGCCTTTGCCTTACGACATGAAGTACAGCTCGGTGATAGAAATAGTGTAATCATGCTTTTCTCTTCTTATCTATACTTTGCTAATTCTATTATACAAAAAAATAAAGCGCTTGACTAGAGATTTTTAGAAAAAAAGCCTATTTTTTCAAGAAAAATAGACTGTTTGCGAACGATTAATACATTTCTGATTTAGTTAATTCACTCTTAACAATAGTTTCGAATTACATACCTAATTTATACATGTGAAATAAGAACATCTTTCGTTTCACTTCCTACGACTTTTTAGATAAAGATAGCCAAAGAAGCTTTCATAGAGGGCAAAAAAGAGGAGGAAGGCATGGAGGAAAAAGGTTTCTGGCAAAATCAGAATAACTGGATCCTTGGCTGGGTCAAAAAGCCAAGTATCATCTCCCACAAAAAGAATTTGATGGAAAAGAGTGAAGAATTGGTCAAAACCAATCAAAACTCCTCCAAGTCCAATCAGCAAAGGCAAAAGCACTAGAGCCAGAAGCCCCCTACTAAATAAAGATAAAAAGCCCTTTTTCACAATCTTATTGGCAAAGAAATAGAAGCTTGGTAGTGTCACTAGAGCTACTAGCTGAACAAAGTGGAAGAGGTCCTTGACCACCGCAAAGTGGTGCAGACCAGCTGCTGACGAACGAAAATCAGGCATCTGCAAGACTTGACTAAAAGGATTGGTCAGGTAATTCATCAAGATATGAAAGTTGTACTGAATGGTTTCTGGTTTTAGATAGACTCGATCCGTCAAGTTCAGACACTGAATTTCCAATGGATAAACAATCCAAGCCAGATAAATAGTCAGAAGGATTGAGAGGGAGAGGAGAAAGAGCATAGAGGCCCAAAAGGTCAGTTTAGTTTTCATCAAAATCCCACTCCGCAAGGCTAGAAACCACATGAGTCGGTGCGATTGGCAGGTCTGCTACTTCTTCTGCCTTAGTAAAACCTGTCGTCACCAAGAGCGTTGGAATGCCATTGTCAATCCCTGCTCGAATATCTGTTAAATAGTTGTCCCCAACCATAATCAACTCTTCACGTTCCAAGCCTAAGTGCTCAACTGCCTTGTCCATAATGATGGCATTTGGTTTTCCGATATAAACAGGCTTTACTCGTGTTGCCACTTCAAGAAGGGTAATCAGTGAACCAGCCCCCGGCAAAAGCCCACGTTCTGTAGGGATGTTGAGGTCAGGATTGGTTCCGATAAAGTGGGCACCTTTTTGAATAGCTAGAGTTGCTGTCGCAAATTTTTCATAGTCAACTTGCCAGTCCAGACCTACTACCACATAGGCAGGATTATCCTTGTCTTCCACATAACCAGCTGCCTTGATGGCTTCCTTGAGCCCTGCTTCTCCGATGACATAGACGGTCTTTTCAAGCCCCAAGTCGTTCATATAGTCGATCGTTGCCAAAGTCGCTGTGTAGACAGTCGATCGGGGCGTATCGATATTAAAATTCTGAGCCAACATCTCTTGAACACTCTCTGGAGTGCGGGTTGTATTGTTTGTTACAAAAAGATAAGGGATATCCCGCTTTTGCAATTCATGGACAAAAGTCTCTCCTGCTGGAATTCGATCCTTCCCCTTATAAATGGTTCCGTCTAAATCAATTAAATAGCCTTTGTATTTCATACTTTCTCCCTAATCCTTTTTTATTTCTTGCCAAGTGATGATTGCTTGGGCATTGGTAGCCCCGTCGCTTGTAATCTCATGCTTGCTTTCCAGTCCAGTCCGTTCAACAGCCGATGTAATCACCCCACCTGGTCGAACTTCCTTGACATACTTGAGGTTGATTTTCTTGGGAATATATTGGGTCAAAAAATCAGCTCCCATAACCTCAAAAATCCAGTCCAGATACTTACTGTTATTAACATGACCATTCATATCTAAGTCGTAAAAACGGACATGGTAATCCTTGCTGACTGGCTCGTTCAATGACTCATACTTTGGTCCACGGATAAGTTTTTTATCAAAATCAGACTGGTAAGGAGCCACAATCTCAGGTTCGACAACATGAACTCTTCGACTGTCTCGGTCCATGAGAACAAAGGTCGCCATCATGTGAATGAGCTCCTGCCCCGTTTCATCACAAATGGTAAAGCGACGGTAGCAAAAGAGTCGATTGTAACTCAGGGCTTCCGTTTCGATGGTGATTTCTTCCGCAAAACGAGGCAAACGAACCACCTCAATATCATAGTCTGTGATAATCCAGACCAGATTATAGTCTTCCAAAATGGCCTTATCACTAACTCCCAACTCAATCGACTGCATCCCTGAAACTTGCAGGGATAACAAAATCACATCTGGAAGTTTAACATGACCATTCATATCAGCCATATCAAAAGGAATTTTCATTTTCATTTGATAAGTTAAGCCCATGATCCTACTCCAAAATAAATCGTTCTGCTACGGTGTCTCCCAAAAAGAGACCTCTTTTTGTCATGCGCACGCGGTCACCCTCTATTTGCATGAGACCTTGTTGAACCAAGTCTCTGACAATTTCTCCATAAAGTCCATCAAAAGACCGACCAAATTTTTCCTCAAATCGCGCCATGGAAACCCCTGATTTCTTGCGGAGACCTAGGAACATTTCTTCTTCCATTTGCTCCTTTTGACTCAGGTGCTCTTCTGTGATGCGCGCATTGCCTTTTTCAACCGCATTAAGATAATGACGAATGGGACCATGATTCTTATAGCGAACTCCATTGACATAACCAGATGCCCCAGCACCGATGCCATAGTATTCAGCATTGTCCCAGTACATGAGATTGTGGCGACTTTCAAAACCAGGCTTTGAGAAATTGGAAATCTCATAATGCTCAAAACCAGCTCGCTCCAGCTCTGCAATGATGTACTCAAACATCTCCGCTTCCAGCTCCTCCTTAGGTAGAGGCAATTTCCCTCGTCGCATGCGGTTCATAAAGACCGTATGATTTTCCAAAATTAAGCTATACAAACTCATATGGGGAATATCAAGTCCAATGGCCTTAGCCACATTTTCCTTGACCTGCTCCATGGTCTGACCAGGCAACGCATAAATCAAATCGATGGAGATGTTGTCAAAACCAGCCAGTTTAAGGCGGTCGATATTTTCATAAATGTCCTTCTCCAAATGACTGCGCCCAATCTTTTTCAACATCTTGTCGTCAAAGGTCTGCACGCCTAGCGAAACACGGTTGACAGCCGAGTTTTTCAAAACAGCAATCTTATCCGCATCCAAGTCGCCTGGATTAGCCTCAATAGTCAACTCTTCTAAAACAGACAGGTCCAAGTTTTTAGTCAATCCCTTCAATAACACCTCCAGTTGCGAAGCTGACAAAGCTGTCGGTGTGCCACCACCGATGTAGAGGGTTCGCAACTTTTGAATATCATAAGATTGAAACTCTTCTAACAGATGTTCCAAATAACTATCTACCGGCTGATTCTTGATAAAAACTTTTGAAAAGTCACAATAATAACAAATCTGGGTACAAAATGGGATGTGCACATAGGCTGACGTTGGTTTTTTCTGCATAGTAATTATTATACCACAAAGACACGCTACGAGAAAAAAATCACCATCCCCAGACACATAGTCCGTCCAGAGATGGTGATGGTTTATTCTTCTGTTATGTCAATAACAATCTCTTCTGATTCATCAAGAGTTTCGGCCTTTTCTTGCCATTGCTCCTTGAGATTATTGAATCGATCTTTTGATGCTTCTGTCGCTTGGCGAGCACATGATTTGGCTTGAGCAAGTACACTGTCCACAGTGATTTCACCTGACTCAACCTGTTCTTTGGTTTTAAGAACAAAATCTGTAGCCTGCTCCTTGACTTCTGTTAGTTTTTCACAGACCTGCTCCTTGGCATACTCAGGATCTTCTCGCAAATCATCCAGAAAATCTTGAGCCTGACTGCAAACTTGTTTGCCCTTGTCACTTGTTAAAAACAAGGCAAGAGCTGCACCTGAAACGGTTCCTAAAAGGATTGAGGATAGTTTACCCATAAGGATTCTCCTTTTTTATTTTTTGAAAAATTTACTTGCGACACGTAGGGCTGACAAACTTGCACCAGTCTTAAGTGTTTTTGAACCAGCCGATGAAGCTTTCTTGCTCAAGACACGCGCATGATTATTGAGGTCTGAAACAGATAGAGATAAATCTGCAACGGCACTAAAGAGTGGATCAATCGTTGCCACCTTAACATTGATATCATCTGCCAAAACATTGACCTTAGCCAGCAATTCATTGGTATGATGCAAGGTCACATCTACATCTGAAGTTAAGGTTTTAATCGTCTTTTCTGTTTCATCGATAACACGTCCAAGCTTTTGTACAGTAATAATTAGATACACTAAAAAGACAATCAAAGCAAGGGCTACAAGAATATATGCAACTTCTAACATTTAGTTTTCCTCCTCAGAAATATAGTAAGGGGCTTTCTTTCGATTTTGATAGAGAATGATAAAAATACCGAGACCGATAAGAACAACCGAAAGCCATTGAGACACTCGAAGTCCAAAGAACATGAGGCTATCTGTCCGCATGCCTTCGATGACCATACGACCAAAACCATACCAAATCAAGTAGAAAGCAGTGATATGACCTCGTCTGAGACTCTTCCATTTTCGTCTGAATACCAAAATCAAGGCAAAGCCAAGCAGATTCCATAGAGACTCGTAAAGGAAGGTCGGTTGACGGTAGCTTCCCTCAATATACATCTGGTCACGGATAAAGCCAGGTAGATAATCCAGATTATCCACTGCTGCACCGTAGGCTTCTTGGTTAAAGAAATTGCCCCAGCGACCCAAACTTTGGGCAATCATGACGCTAGGCGCCGCAATGTCTAGAAAATCCCAAGTATTAATGAGTTTACGATCAGCAAAGATATAGAGTACAATAGCCCCAGTTATCAAACCACCGTAAAAAGCCAAACCACCATTCCAAATGGCAAAAATTTCTCCCAAGTTCTGACTATAGTAATCAAAACGGAAAATAACATAATAGAGACGAGCTCCTAAAATAGCCAGAGGAAAGGCTATCAAGATAAAATCTAAAATATCGTCTGGTATGATCTTCTTTCTAGGTGCTTCTTTCATGGTCAAATAAACCGCAAGAATCAAGCCTGTTACAATACACAAGGCATACCATCGAATGGCTAGAGGGCCTAGATGAATCGCAATTGGATCAAACATTAGGCACCTCCTCGTTTTGAGCAATGAGATTGGTCAAGCGTTCTTCGAACAAACGCGTCGCATCAAAGCCCATTTCCTTGGCACGATAATTCATGGCAGCAGCCTCAATCACGACAGAGATATTACGACCTGTTTTCACTGGAATGCGGATACGAGGAATGGCTACGCCAGAAATTTCTATTTCCTCTGCATTGTTTCCAAGACGATCAAAAGTTTTATGTGTATCGTAATTTTCCAAATAAACAGCCAGCTGGACTTGTGAAGAATCCTTGACGGCACTCGCACCGTAGAGGCTCATGACATCGATAATCCCAACCCCACGAATTTCAATCAGGTGTCTCAAGATTTCAGCTGGTTCACCCCAAAGAGTAATCTCATCCTTGGCAAAGATATCGACACGATCATCGGCTACCAAGCGGTGACCACGTTTGACAAGCTCTAGACCTGTCTCACTCTTACCGATGCCACTATCACCTTGAATCAAGACACCCATTCCATAGATATCCATCAAGACACCGTGCACACTGGTCCGTTCTGCTAAACGTGAATCCAGATAACTAGATAACTCTCCAGATAAACGACTGGTTGCCGTACGGCTGGTTAAAATGGCAATCTTACATTCTCTGGCTGCCTTTAGCATCTCCTCTGGAACCACCAAACCACGAGCAACAATGACCGCAGGTGTCTCAGGTAGAAACATTTTTTTCAAGACTTGGTAACGGTTGTGAGAGGACATCGAAACGAGATAGGACCACTCCTTCATTCCCAAGAGTTGGATTCGCTCAGGCGTATAATAGTCAAAATAGCCCGTCATTTCAAGACCAGGTCGCGTAATGTCCGCGGTATTAATTTCCTTTTCAAGTAATTCTGGTTCGCCATAGACAATGTCTAGTCTGAGCTTTTCAATCACTTCTTTTACTAAAACCGACATCATTTCCTCCTTCAATCGAGTTCTTTTTACTATTATATCAAATTGTCCTTAGAAGTTTCAGATTTTTGCAGGCTTTGAAGTATTTATTTATACTCAATGAAAATCAAAGAGCAAACTAGGAAACTAGCCGCAGGTTGCTCAAAGCACTGCTTTGAGGTTGTAGATAAGACTGACGGAGTCAGTCACATATATAATCCAAGGCGACGTTGACATGGTTTGAAGAGATTTTCGAAGAGTATTAAAAGAAAAAAGACTAGATTTCTCCAGCCTTTCATTTCTAATTAGAATTTTTTACGTTTACGAGCTGCTTCTGATTTACGTTTACGTTTTACAGAAGGTTTTTCATAGAATTCACGTTTGCGTGTTTCTTGAAGAGTACCAGCTTTAGTAACCGCACGTTTGAAACGACGAAGTGCGTCGTCAAGAGATTCATTCTTACGTACTACTGTTTTAGACATTTTTTTCACTCCCTTCAAGTTCAAGATCTATTCTATTTTACACGTAAAAGGAATAATTGTCAAGAAAAAATGCGGTTTAATTTTGATTTTTTTGCCATTTATACAAGAGTTTAAAGCACTCAGATAGAAGAAACTGAAGGGTTTCGTTTTTTATTTTTCAAGTAGGCTGAGCGCTTCAGCATCTGCAATGATGGTCACATCAGGGTGATTTTGCAGGCTACTTGCTGGTAGACTCTCAGTCACTGGTCCAGACACTGTTCCGGCAATGGCTTCTGCTTTCGACTCACCGTAAGCAAAGAGAATAATTGACTTGGCATCCAAGATATTTTTAATCCCCATTGAAATGGCTTGAGTTGGGACGTCTTCAATCTTGTCAAAGAAACGTGCGTTTGCTTCAATAGTAGACTTGTCAAGTTCTACAAGGTGAGTTTGACTGTCAAATGGAGTACCGGGTTCATTAAATCCGATATGTCCATTGCGACCGATTCCCAAAATTTGGAGGTCAACTGGATGGTCAGCCAAAACTTGGTTGTAGCGTTCAACTTCAGCTTCAGCATTGTCCTTAACCCCACGAGGCAAGAAACTTTCTTTAAACGGTTTTTGGTTAAACAAGTTTTCTTGCATGAAGTAACGGTAAGACTGTGGATTATCTCCATCAAGTCCTACATACTCATCAAGGTTCACACTGGTTAAATTTGAAAAATCAAGGTCACTCTCAACAATTTCCTTGTAAAATTCAAGTGGGCTACTTCCAGTCGCAAGTCCTAGGGTTTTAGCGCCGTTGGCTATTTTTTCCTTCAAAATCTCAAAAGCAACTTTTCCACCTTCGATTTGGTTTTCAACTTTAATGACTTTCATCTTTTCATCCTCCGCTTTAATCTATATTTATTATATGGTATAGACCAATTTTTGTCAAGTGAAAACGATTTAATTTTCAAAAAAAGAGCGACTATACTTGAAACATGTTATAATGGATAAGATTAGAACTTAGAAAGAATGAACAAATATATGAATACAGCTGATTTTGATTTCCACTTACCCGAGGAATTGATTGCCCAAACGCCTCTTGAAAAACGGGACGCCTCTAAACTCCTCATCGTCAACCGTGAGACGGGAGAAATGCAGGATAAACACTTCCACTCTATTATTGATATGCTGGAACCTGGTGATGCTCTTGTTATGAACGACACCCGAGTTCTCCCTGCCCGCCTCTATGGTCAAAAAGAGGAGACAGGAGGCCATGTGGAACTTCTCCTCCTTAAAAACACTAGTGGAGACGAGTGGGAAGTTCTGGCAAAACCTGCCAAACGCCTCAAGGTCGGCACTCGTGTCAGCTTTGGTGATGGTCGCCTCAGCGCTGTCGTTACGGAAGAATTGACCCACGGTGGCCGTATTGTCCGCTTTGAGTACCAAGGAATTTTCCTAGAAGTTTTGGAAAGTCTAGGAGAAATGCCGCTACCTCCTTATATCCACGAAAAACTGGATGACCGTGAACGCTATCAAACCGTTTACGCCAAGGAAAGTGGCTCTGCTGCAGCACCAACTGCTGGTCTTCATTTCACCAAAGAACTGCTAGCAGAAATCCAAGCTAAGGGTGTTCATCTAGTCTATCTGACTCTTCATGTCGGGCTTGGAACCTTTAGACCTGTTTCAGTTGACAATCTGGACGAGCATGAAATGCACTCAGAATTCTACCAACTTTCTGAGGAAGCTGCTGCCACCCTTCGCTCTGTTAAAGAAAATGGTGGTCGCATCATCGCTGTCGGAACCACTTCTATCCGTACCTTGGAGACTATTGGTTCCAAGTTTGATGGGCAAATCCAAGCAGATTCTGGCTGGACCAATATCTTTATCAAACCTGGGTATGAGTGGAAGGTCGTGGATGCCTTCTCAACCAACTTCCACCTGCCAAAATCAACTCTGGTCATGTTGGTTTCTGCCTTTGCCGGCCGTGAATTAGTCTTAGACGCTTATCACCATGCCATTCAAGAACACTACCGCTTCTTCAGTTTTGGCGATGCCATGTTTATCTATTAATTTATATAATCAAAAAACGCATATTATCAAGGTTTTATAAAGCCTGATAGTATGCGTTTTGTAATGGATAAAAAATGAGTTAATTTATTCTAAAGCTCGTATCTTTCAAGCTCTGGACACTGGCATTGATCACCGCGCCGATAATCAAAATCTTAGCGATGAGAATAAACCAGAACATCATGACCACCACGACGACGGAACTGAAAAAACGCACGTCCACTAGGTGATTGACATAATTGTTAACATAGACTGAAAAGATATTGAGTAGTAAGACCAGGGTCAACAAGACAAAGGCACTACCTGGCAATACAGAGCGAATCCTTCGCACCTTAACATTGGGTAGAAAATAGTAGAGCATGACCAGGATGGCAAAAATCAAGGCATAGACCAAAGGGCCTGTTAGGTCTTGCAGATAATCAAAAAGAGGACTATCCGATTTCCAATAGCTTTTGACAAGGTTGAGGAGCATACGGCCAAAGACACTCAAAAACAGAGCTAAAGCAAAGAGAATCTGCAAGCCAAAACTGACAAACAAACTCATGAGTTGATGGGAAATCATTCCACGATTTTTTGATACTCCGTAAGCTTTATTAAAGGCTTTCTGCAGGAAATTCATAGATTTTGAAAAGGTCCAGAGGGCTGACAAAACCGCAAAACTCAATAAACCCGTTGACGGTTGGGTCAGCACTTCTGTAATGATCTTTGCGACCACATCATACATGGTATCCGGCAAGAATTCATTGACAACCTTTAAAAAATTAGAAACTGGAATCTGAAAATATGGGAGGATATTAACTACCACCAAAAGCAGGGGAAAAATCGAAATCAACCAATAGTAGGCTACTGCGACACTGGTTAACTCACTATCTGATGCTTGATAATAATGCAAAAAAGCTTTTAATAAGGGCTTATCTATCAGCTCTTTCCACCACTTCTTCATATCATACTCCTTCACTTATAATCTTGATTAATTTCTTCTTACCAATTCCATCATATCATAAGGCAGGGTATTGGCAGCTTCCTTCAAGGAATAGTTCTCTAGGTTATTTACATTTTGTCGTAACTTCTTGGCATACTTGGTCGTAATCAATCGTTTTTCTTCGTATTCGAAAATCAACTTGCGCTCCAGATAATAGCCTCTCAGCATTTCATCGATATTGTTGGGTTTGACACGATTGATAACCCGTTCGACAAAGGCACCACTGGTGATAATAGCTGTTTCTCTGAGACGAGAATCCTGCATGAAACTGATCAAAGAACTCTTATAAACCCCTTTTAGGTTCTCCAGACTTTCGATAATCATCTCTGTATTTTCTAGATAGAGCTCTGCAATTTGATCATAGTCAAGGGCTCTGAGTTTCTGTGATTCTTCATTTTTCCAACTGCGGAAGGTCTTGCCAAAGGTAAAGACTTCGTGAAGGAGAAAACGTAAAATCCGCAAGGAAACAAGGAAATAATAGGTCAAACGTGAAGCAAACTTACGATTGATACTTTGCTCCATGTTTTTCAAGTAACGTTGGTAGACTCGATAAGCACGCTCACTCATCTTGCCTTCTTCGTAAGCCTGTTCTAAACCATCACTTTCAATACTGAGGATAAGAAGTTTCAAGGCCTCCCAGTCTTCTTGAGCCCCCTTATTTTCTTGACTCAAGATAAGATTCTCTATTCGTCCATGGTAATTGTCAATGGCTGCATAGAGGGGGAGCTTATTTCTGGTATCTTCCAACTCTTTTTCCAACTCTATCGTTACTTCATTCAAAATGCCAATATGCATGAGATAGTCCTTACTTTCTTCCTGTTCATCAGAAAGATGAGGCAAGACTACGAGGCCTGTTAAAAAGCTTACAAGCGTCACACCTGCGACAAGGAAAAGCAAGAGAGGATACTCCTGTTCTAGATTACTTGGTATCAGAAGGATCGTAGCAATCGACACGGTTCCCTTAACACCTGAGAAAGTCAAAAGAAGCATGTCCTTCATATACTTATTCAGTTTTTTCTTGAGACGTCTAGTCCTATAGGCATAATAGCTATAAATCATGACAAAACGAATGGCAAAGAGGACAAAGGTAAGGGCTATAAGAGATACCAATAAAAGTAAGGGATTATAGATTGGATTGGTCAAGATAGGTTCTGCTATCATTTCCAACTCCATCCCTAAAATCACAAAGACAGAACCGTTTAGCATAAAATTCACTGTATGCCAGACCGTCTCGGTCACCGTATCCACCTGGGCTTCAAGGAGCGTAATTTTCTTAAAACGGCTTGCCTTTAAAATCCCAGCAACTACAACGGCAATAATTCCTGAAACGTGTACTTCTTCTGCTAGAAAGAAGGTTACCAAGGGCAAACTCAATTCTAATAAAAGTTCGCTGGCAATATCCGTTGCTCGTACACTAAGTAAAAAACTATGGAGGAAACGGTTGGTCATGGCTGTTAAAAAGCCAATCAAAAAACCGCCTAGGATTGAAAAGATGAGCGAACTACTCGCTTGCCCAAGGGAAAAGGCCCCAGTTGTCCAAACTGTCAAAGCTACCTGAAAGGCAACCAAGCCAGAAGCATCATTCAAGAGTCCTTCACCCTTAAGGATATTGGACACGCGCTTAGGAAAGCTAAACCGCTCCGAAAGAGAGGCAAAGGCTACCAAGTCCGTAGGGTCAAGGGCTGCCCCAACAGCCAAGCAAGCCGCCAAGGGAAGACTGAGCCAAAGAAGATGGGACAAGCCACCCAAACTCAGGGTCGAGATGAAAATCACTGGAAATATGAGATAAACAATGATTCGCCAGTGTTTTAAAATAGCCGTAATATCTGCTTCCTCCGACTCTCGGAAAAGCAAGGGCCCGATAACCAGTGCCAAAAACAACTCCGTATTGAGGTGAAAGTCGGTATTGGGTAAAAAAAGACCAATCACGATTCCCAAAAGAATCTGCACCAAAGGGAGAGGCAAAAAGGGCAGGAGCTTATTGGTTGTACTTGAGACAATCAAGACCAGTAAAAATAGGATAAGGTAAATCAGTAATTCCACGGACTTCCTCCTTAATTTTTTTTACAACAGGATTCAAATATCTCCTTCTGCTCTTTGATTTTTTGATCAATCTTGGAACAGTCTTTGTGCTCAATTTTTCTCTGGCACCGTTCCATCTCAAGAGCAACTAATTTTTTCTTGATTTTAAGCATTTTTTTGCTCATGTGTGCTTGGTCTAACACACCCACCGCTCGTTCATGGTGAGTTGATTCAACAAAATTCTGGCGCATGGCATCCAGCTTTTCACGTAGGTATTGTTTATCCATGTCTATATCTCTCTAATTTTTCAATCATTACTAAAAATGGTGGGTTGTTGACTTGGTTTAAAGTTCGGTAAATGGCAGCTGTGTACTCTTGTTGGTTCAACTGGCTAACAAAATTCAAGACAGCATCTCGCTCAATATCTCCTCCCTCATGACCATAGTAAATCATGATAGCAATCCGTCCCCCTTTGACCAGCAAACGACACAGCTTTTCTAAGGCTTCAATGGTAGTCTGAGGTTGGGTGATGACGGACTTATCAGCTGACGGCAGATAACCCAGATTAAAAATCCCTGCCTTGACTTCTGTCACAAACTGGTCCAGTGTCTCATGGCCTTGTAAGATTAACTGGGCATTTGTCAGGCCAGCTTGGTTCAAACGCTCTTGCGTCTTTTCCAAGGCTTGCTCCTGAATATCAAAGGCATAGACTTGCTTAGCTAGCTTGGCTAAAAAAAGCGTGTCATGACCATTTCCCATAGTCGCATCCACTACGATATCCTCTTTTGTCACTACCTCAGCTAAAAAATCATGTGCCATCTCAAGTGGTCTTTTCATTTTCAAACTCCTGTTTTACAGCCTTACATCCTTGAACGCTTCCACGACGTCGCATTTCAGTTTCAATAGCATTTAGCACTTCCCATTTATTGAGGCTCCACATAGGACCAATCAGCATATCTCTAGGTGCATCTCCTGTGATTCGATGGATGACAATATGCTTGGGAATGATTTCCAATTGGTCGCAGATAACCTTGACATATTCGTCCTGACTCATCAACTGCAAACGTCCTTCGTGGTAATCTCGTTGCATACGAGTATTTGTCATAAGATGGAGCAAGTGCAGTTTAATCCCTTGAATATCATTGTCCGTAACACAGCGGCGGACATTTTCAATCATCATCTCATGGGTTTCACCAGGAAGTCCGTTGATCAAATGAGAAACAATCTCAATCTTGGGATACTTTCTCAAACGCTTGACCGTTTCCACGTACAACTCATAGGAGTGGGCACGGTTAATCAGGTCAGAGGTTGTTTCATAAGTAGTCTGCAAGCCCAATTCAACCGTCACATGCATGCGCTCCGATAATTCAGCCAAATATTCAATGGTTTCGTCTGGTAAACAGTCTGGGCGCGTTCCAATATTGATTCCTACCACACCTGGCTCGTTGATAGCCTGTTCATATCGCTCCCGAATCACTTCCACCTTTTCATGGGTGTTGGTAAAATTTTGAAAATAAACCAGATATTTCTGAACATCCGGCCACTTACGGTGCATAAAGTCAATTTCCTTATAAAATTGCTCACGGATAGGCGCATCCGGTGCTACGATAGCATCTCCAGAACCTGAAACCGTACAAAAAGTACAGCCTCCATGAGCCACAGTCCCATCACGATTGGGACAGTCAAACCCCGCATCAATAGGGACTTTAAAGGTCTTTTCTCCAAAGAGTTTTCGATAATAATCATTCAAGGTATTATAAGATTTCATAACTTTCATTATAACAAAAAACATCTACAATCTCAAAAGCCTGACTTTCCTATAAATTCCTCTGTTTCTCGTTTCCATTAGCGATTTTTTATGATACAATATGGGTATGATTTTAATGAAATTAGCATCTATTTTATTATTGATACTGACCTTGGTCGTCTGCATTATCATAACCAAACTTTTTAGATTAAAAAAACTAGGACGAAACTTTGCGGATTTGGCTTTTCCAGTCTTGGTATTTGAATATTACCTTATTACAGCTAAAACCTTTACCCATAATTTCCTCCCTAGACTAGGCCTAGCCCTCTCACTCCTAGCCATTATTCTCGTTTTTTTCTTCCTTTTGAAAAAACGCAGCTTTTACTATCCTAAATTCATCAAATTCTTCTGGCGTGCAGGATTCTTATTAACCCTTGTTATGTATATCGAGATGATTGTTGAATTGTTCTTAATGAAATAATCGAATCCCTAAACATTTTCTAGGGATTTTTGCTTTCTCTACAAAATAGGATAGACAGTAACACTATACAACTTTATACAAAGAAAATCCCTTAGAAGCTTGCATTCTAAGGGATTAATCTTCTATCTAAGACAAGAGCTTCTCACTAGTCTTTAATGATAAAGAAGGTATCAAAATTTCTAATCTTCTTTTTTACCTTTAGTGGCTACTAATCCGGCACTCAAACCGAGAAGAGCTAAGCCTGCTGCTACTGCTGCTTGGCTTGCCGCACTTCCTGTATTTGGTAACTGCGCTTTGTTAGCTTGACTAGCTTCACTTGAAGCGATTGGTTTTGTAGCTGCTTTTTCTGACACTTGTGGTTTTTTAGCTTCTTGAGCTACTGGTTTGGTTGTTTCGCCAGCTGTACCGACTTCTATGATGCGATCTTGAGCCATAACTTT
This sequence comes from Streptococcus sp. SM5, assembly GCF_027497975.1. Classification (NCBI taxonomy): domain Bacteria; kingdom Bacillati; phylum Bacillota; class Bacilli; order Lactobacillales; family Streptococcaceae; genus Streptococcus; species Streptococcus sp. SM5. Next base: position 81,167 of record NZ_JAJNSC010000008.1, read on the forward strand.
ATCATAGCTATCCTTTTCAGTCCGCTTGCCATTTTCCACTTCGATCAAGTGAACACGGACACCTTGTTTTCCTTCTTGAATGACACGGGTTTCACCTAGATACAACTTATCAGACTTACGCTCCTGAACCTTGAAGTCAATGGTTTCTTCTTCGACTACAAGCTCTGGGCTATGAAGCACAAGATTTTTCACTTCGTCTTCTGGAATAGAGGTTCCTGGGTTGGTTCCCACTTCCACGATACGATCTTGTGCAGCAACTTTATCGTAAGTTTCTTTAAGCTGACGTTTTCCATTTTCTACTTCAATCAAGCGAACACGGACACCTTGTTTTCCTTCTTGGAGGACACGGGTTTCACCTAGATACAACTTATCAGACTTACGCTCCTGAACCTTGAAGTCAATGGTTTCTTCTTCGACTACAAGCTCTGGGCGATTCAAAACAAGATTTTTCACTTCGTCTTCTGGAAGAGAGGTTCCTGGTTTGGTTCCGACCAAGACGATGCGGTCTATTGGTGCCTCTACCACTTCATGGAGTTTTTCTTCCTTACTTCCATCAGAATTAATTGCTGTAAAGATACGTTCCTTACCAACTTTTCCTTCTTGTTCTACACGAGTCTCACCTAGATAAAGTGTTGAATCTTTTTTCTCAACTGTCTTGTAGGCCAAATCGTTTTCAACAAATTCAAGTTTTGGAAGTTCCTCCTGTACAGCAGCAACTGTCTTCTCAGAAACTGGTTTTTCCTTAGTCAACTGGATACGGTATTCCTTAACTTGTTTTCCACTTTCTGAAACGAGGCGAACAAGTACTGGAAGGCTGTCTTCTCCACTATCTACAACTGTTGAAGCTACTTGATTGGTTTCTTCAACTGAGACTTTTGGACGTTGACCTTTATAGGTAATTTGATAATCTTGACGATTTTCAGCGAAATTAGGAAGTTCTTTTCCATCTACAAGAATCTTCGATTGAGTACTTTCTTGAGGCAATTCACTTGGTGCAAGGAAGGTCATCTCAATCATCGCAACACCGCTCTTATCTGCTTTACGCTCCATACGCCATCTCATGGCTTTAGCTTTGACAGCTTTAAATGTTACGTTGATTTCATCTCCAGCTGCAATGTCTTTATCCGCACGATAAGGAACAGCTTCCCAATTTTCTGGATTGTTAAATGGATGTCCTGATTCGTAGGCTTGGTAGTTTGAATAGTAGGTAGGCACTTCAAAGTCTGGACCGACATAGCGCTCTAAAACAAGTTTAGAAGGCGCATCCGTACCACTATCTGCAAAGAAGTGAAGTTTGGCTTGCGCAACAGTCCGCTCTACAATCTTACCATTTTCACGGAAGATCACACCTGCTGATACTTCTGGGTTGGTAGACGGGCTTGCAGACCAGTTTGTCCAACGACGATTTTCAGAGTGATCTCTATCATTGATATAGTCTACACGGTCATGAGAACTGTCGTCAATATCATTAGTTGCTGAAGCAAAGGCCTGGTTACTGTTTTCATCATAGTTAGGGTTATCTGAAAGAGCCTCACCAAGTTTGTCTGTCACTCTTACAGTGAACTCAGCAGTAAGATTGCTACCAAGGACACGACCTCGAACAGTAAATTGACCTGCTTTTGTCAGATTTTCTGCTGGAACTTCTTCCCATTCAACTGTCAGGTCTTTTGTTTCGTAGCCGTCTTTACCTGTGAAGTATACCGGAACCTTAGTCGGCAATTCAAGTGGTTGCCCTAGTTGCAACAAGCGCGCTTGTTTAACCGCAGCAACTGGTTTACGAGAAAGTAAGTCTTTATCCTTAGTGAAGTGCAGACGGTATTCTCCTAATATGTCGCCATTTTCAGCTTTCGCGATGACACGAACTGGCTCACCTTCACGAACACTTGGAACGACGGTAGCGAGACCATTGTTGCTAACACTTGCTGTGACTGCGGGAACTTTTCCATCTACAGACTCAAGGTAGTAGTCTGTCAAATCAGGGTTGAAGTTTGCTAAGTCTTTGCCGTCAACTTGGATTCTTGTTTGTCCTTGTTTGGCTGCCGCAACTTGTTTCGCAAAGATTTGTACTTCTGTAATAGACGTTCCAAGTTTGTTGTCTGCTCTCACCATACGAATACGGACAGCATAGGTTTCAACTTTATCAAAGCTAAAGTGGTTCATTTCTCCAGCCTTGAGTTGAGCTGGAGCTTTGAGATTGCTTACCTCTTTCCAGTTTGCAGGATCGTTAAAGACATGTTCTTCATTACCTACAAAGCTAGGGTTTTTAGGAGCTGTTGGAACAGTCTTACCAACATAATACTCAATCACATAAGACTTCGGTGCACCAACTCCATGGTCTTCGTGGAATCCGACACTTAGATTATCAACTGAACGTTTGCTCAAGATACCTGAATCTCCGAACAGGACACCAACTGAAGCTTCTGGATTACTGCGATTCCAGTTTGTCCAACGATTGGCTGGTCGGTCGTTAAAGGAAATCAATTTATCGTTGACATTTGAAACAGGGTCGGTTGGATTTGAGTCTGAAGCAAAGGCAAGTGGCAATTCTGAACCGGTCCATTGGTCAGAAATGTTTGCACCTTGCTCAGTTTGAGCAGATACTCGAACATGAAGTTTAGTTGTTAATTGAGTACCTTCTAAGCGACCATTAACTGTAAAGACACCTTCCTTAGCGTATTGCTCTGGACGAATCGCATCCCATGCAACTTTAGCTGATGAAACGTGGCCATTTGAATCATATGTACGAACGCTTTCTGGTAATTGTGGTGCTTCTGCGATTGGAGTTGTCACACTGACTTCTTCAACTGAAACGATGCCTTCTACAGATACTTTAGCACGCGCTTCCAAGTCAATTCCTTCAACTTTACCTAGCACTTCAAAGCTTTGATAGTGGTCTAGTTTTTCTTTCGGAATAGCTTGCCAAGTGACTTTGTGAGCTTTAGGGAAACCTTTGTCATACTCAACCGTTACTGTTGACGGAAGAGTAGGTTCTTGGTGTAAATCTGTCACTACATTTACAGGACGGATGGATTGCGCAATCTTCTTCTCAGTATTTGCTTGTATAGTGAGATTGATTTGACCTGTAGCACCCTCATATTCAGCTTTCAGAGTAAGTGCTCCTGGTTTATGCAACTCAAGCATTCCTTTTCGGACTGCAACTTCCCCTTCACCGCTTGTAGAGAAGCTCACCTTATCAGCTGGTAATACAGCTTGCGTTCCATCTTGATAATGAGCTCGAACCGACAAGTTGACTGTTTGGTCTTCTTTGAGACCGTCAGCTTGCTCAACTTGTAAGCTCAAGTGGTCAATTTTCGGTGCTTCTTCAAGGAATTGAATCGCATAGGTTTGAAGAGGGCCACCATCTTTAGGCTGAACAAAGATGCTCGCACGCATGCCGTTTGCTGCGCTTGCTTGAAGAACTGTAACATCAGCATTTTCAGCACTTGCTGTGACTTTTGGCAATTGGGCACCATAAGCAAGAGTGCGGTATTGCATTGGTTGTTGACTAGTAAGCCCTGTTACTGCCTCACCACCAACAGTAACAGTTGGCACTACAGGTGCTGCAGCTTTTCCTTCTTCTACCACAAGGGTTGCATGAATAGTTTCTCCAGCTAACTGACCAGTCATTGGAATACGTGATCCAGCTACTGAAAGTTTGGCTTTATCTGCTTCCGCAATCTCCCAGCTATCTACTTCGTACTCTTGTACACTTCCATCTGTTACAAGTATTGACACATATTTATCTACAGTATTCAAGTCTGCTCCTGGAGCAACACGTTTAACTGTTGGTAATTCTTTCGCAATTGCTAGAACCTCGACACGAGCCTCTACCTCACGTCCATTTGCTGTACCTTTAACAGTCACAACTCCTGCTTGACTAACATCGACTTGAGACCAAGTTACTGGAAGTTTTTCACGACTACCATCGCTGTATACAAAACCTACTGTTTTCGGCATTTTTGGATCTTTACCAATTAATGTACGAACTCTTGCTACTTCTGTCCCTAAAACAGTTTTTTCTTGTCCTTCTTTTTTACCAGTAAAGACAGTTACTTGACTAGATTTCAAGAGATCTGAATGGGCTGTCAGTGTGAATTTACCTGCTTGTTCAGTTGATTTGACAATGGCAACACCTTTACCATTAAAGGCTTTACGAATCCAAGATCCATCTGCTTGCGCCTTATAGCGTTCACGGCTGGCTTGTTCCCCGTTATCAACACCGACAAGTTGGCCCTGTCCGTGCAATTGGAAGCGAACCAGATTATTGGCAGTTGGTACTACATTCCCTTGGCTGTCAACGATTTCATAGTAGATGTATGTCAAGTCTTTTCCATCTGCTGCGATTGCATGTTCTTCCTTGATAAGACGAACAGCCGCTGGCTTACCAGCAGTCGTAATCTTATCTCGAGCAATTTCCTTGCCAGATTCATCACGAGCAATTGCTTCCAAGGTACCCGGTTGATAAGCAACTTTCCATTCAAGATAAAGTTCATTAGCATTAGCACCTTCTTGGTAAGTTCGTCCATCGCTAGTTTGTTTTTTGTTGAATTTCTTCTCTCCTAGAGACTGGCCATTCAAGAACAATTCTACACTTGCAGCATTAGAATAAGCACGTACAGGGATTTTATTTTCCGCGTCTGCTACATTGTCTATCAACTCTTTGTTTTCCCAGTTCCAGTGAGGAAGAAGGTGAACCATTGGTTTTTTCTTGGCAGAAACCCATTGACTTTGGTAAAGATAAAAATCGTTTTTTGGAATACCTGCAGTATCTACTATACCAAAATAAGAGCTTTTAACCGGCGTGTTGTTTTGGTTGTGCCATGGAGTTGGTTCACCGATATAGTCCGTACCTGTCCAAATGAATTGACCAGCATAGCCAGCATTGTCACGGTCAAATGTCCATGAAGCAGTTGCCGTTTTACCCCAACCAACACGGTCATTTCCATAATCTGACTGTTCATAGTTACGCCATGACTGATTACTTTGTACCCACTCACGCTCTGGGTGGAAGTAACTTCCTCTTGTACGCGTTGCTGAAGATGTTTCTGACCCATAAATCAACCAGTTTGGATGCTTAGCTCTAAGGGCTTTGTGATTATCTTCAGAGTAGTTAAATCCAACAGCATCGAGTTCATCAGCAATTTTTTCATGCCCACCGCTACCATTACCGAAACGGAACTTATCTGCTCCCATGGTAACATAACGAGTCTTATCAACATCCTTGATAACTTTGACTAGACGTTTAACAGTCGCTAGAGAATGAGGATCCCCATTTGCTTCACCGATTTCATTTCCGATTGACCACATAAAAACAGCAGGATTATTTTTGTCTCTCTCTACCATAGTACGTAAATCGTAGTCGGACCATTTTTCACCTTTTTTAGCCTCAGGATGGGTAGCATCTTTTTCAAAGAAACGACCATAATCGTATGGTTTCTTTCCGCCATACCAAGTATCAAAGGCCTCTTCTTGAACAAGTAAGCCAAGTTCAGCTGCAATCTGTAAAGTCTGAGGACTTGCTGGGTTGTGAGTCGTACGAATCGAATTCACTCCCATTTCCTTCATCTGTTTCAGTCTACGGTACTCAGCCTTATAGTTTTCTTCTGCTCCAAGCGCTCCGTGGTCATGGTGCAAGGAAACTCCATGGAATTTAATGCGTTCACCATTCAAAGAGAAGCCCTCATTTGGAGTCCAGTTATAATATCGGTAACCAAACAGATCTTTCTTAGCATCAACTAATTGACCGTCCCGGTAAACACGTGTAACTAATTCATACAAGGCCGGTTTGTCATTTAAAACGGTCCAGAGTTTTGGTCTTTCAACTTCTAAGATCGCATCAAGACTAGTTACTTCATGTGCTTTCAAGGTACGGCTCTCTGTACGTACTAGACCTGTCACAGCCTGACCACCACGTTCAACGATTTGATATTCTGCTACAAGTTGATGGTCTTTGTCGTCCGTATTGACAATTTTGCTAGTCACATGAGTTTCAACCTTGCCGTGTTGCTGTTGTTCTAGTTTTGGCGTTAAGATGGTTGTCCCATTTTTCTCAACATGAACTTTATCTGTCACTTGTAAAGTCACATCACGGTAAATACCGCTACCTGAATACCAACGGCTACTTGGTTGTTTGTTGACTGCATGAACAGCAATTACATTCTCACGTCCATCTTTGTTCAAATAGTTAGTGATATCATATGAAAATTGGTTATAACCATTTGGATAATGACCCACTAACTGACCATTGACATAAACTTGGGAATCCATGTAGACGCCATCAAAAGTAAGGCGAACATTTTTCTTGAGGTCTTTTTCATCTAGTTTGAAAGTCTTGCGATACCAAGCTTCCCCACCGTTAAGCTGTCCACCTTCATTTTGTGCAGGAGATTCATGATCGAAATCATTAAAGATACTCCAGTCATGCGGTAAATCTAATTTTTTCCACGTAGATACATCTGCATCCGGTTTAATGGCTTCTTTAGAATTCGCATTGAGTTTAAAGTGCCAATTTTGGTTAAAATTCACTTTTCTGTCTTCAATCATTTGATTGACTTCTTCATTTGTCACAGCTTTAACATCTTCCTTGAGCGATTTTTCTTGACTTGAAGCTTGTGATTCTATCTTTGGAGCTTTTTCTTCAGATTTTGAAGATGCTTTTTCCTCTTTTGGAGTCACTGCTTCATCTTCTTTCTTCTCAGATGAAATAGACTCAGTGGCACTAGGTTGTTTTTGTGCTGTACTTTCGACTACATTTTTAGTTTCCAAAGCTTGATCAACCTTTTCTTCTACTATAGGATTTTCCTCTTTAGGTTTCTCAGCAGTACGAGTAATAGGTGTTTCATCCGCATTAACTACAGATTCTCCAGCTATATTTCCTGCGAATAGAACTGCACAAGTTCCAATCATTACTGAGCAAGCTCCTACAGCAAATTTACGAATGCTATAGACTCTTTTCCGATTCCAATGGCTTTTTTCCATAAAATCCTCCTTTTAGTAATCGCTTTCATTTTTATGTAAGCGCATACTTTTAATAGTCTTTTACCCTTATTTTATTAAATAATATAGGAATTTTCAATACTTTAGCATATAAAATAATATTTTTGATAGTTTTTTCTAAAATTTGTAGAAGAATTAAAAAAAACTGAATGTAGTTTTAAAAGAAAAAACACTTATTAACCTTTAAATTAAAAGAAGTAAAAAAGTCCCTTTAAAAGGAACTTCTTCTATTTATAATTAAAAGTCTCCCCTGCCAGCTTATCAGCTAGCTTTGGAAAGAGGGTATAAAACTTATGGGCTAGGTTCAACAACATCGGGAGATTGAGTTCTCGTTTGTTTTTTCCTATAATCTTGACAATCTTTTTAGCCACTGTATCTGGTTCTAGCAGGAAACGGTCAACCGACTTGAGATAGGTCCCATCTGGGTCTGCTTGGTCAAAAAATCCTGTGCGGATTGGTCCTGGATTGACCGTCGTTACATAAACACCGTAGGACATGAGTTCTAGGCGCAGAGCATTTGAAAAACCAATGGCCGCAAACTTGGTCGCTGAGTAAAGACTGGACTTGCCAGTAGCGATCAAACCTGCCATACTGACAATATTGATGATATGGCCTTTTCGACTTTCCTTCATTCGAGCCGCAAGGCGACGAGATAGATTCATCAAGGCAAAGGTATTGACCTCGAACATCTGATGAATATCTTGGTCAGAAATCTGGTCAAATTCCTCAAAAATCCCGTAACCTGCGTTGTTAATCAAGACATCAATCTTGCCATAACGGAGATAGAGGTCTGCTACCAGAGTTTCTAAGGCTGAATCATCGGTAATATCGATTTCAATCAATTCTGCTTGTGGATGATTTCCGTAGAGTTGGGCTAATTTTTCCTTATTTCTACCAAGCAAGATGAGTTGGTCATTTGGCAGGAGTTTGACCATTTCTTGGGCTAGACCACCGCTAGCTCCGGTAATGAGAATAGTAGGCATACTTATCCTTTCTCGAGCTTTTAGATTTCCACTTCTTCCAAGTCTTTGACCACATGGACATTTTCAAAAACACTAGCAGCGTCTTTTTTGAGCTTGCTGATATCTTTTGAGAGGAAACGGGCACTGATGTGGTTGAGCAAGAGGCGTTTGGCACCTGCTTCTACCGCTACTTGTGCCGCTTGCATGTTAGTAGAGTGGCCATGGTTACGAGCAATTTTTTCATCACCCTTGCCATAAGTGGACTCATGGACCAGGACATCGGCATTAACAGCCAGACGCACACTAGCATTGGTTTTGCGAGTGTCACCAAGAATGGTAATAATCTTACCTGGACGTGGAGCTGAGATATAGTCTGCTGCCTTGATTTCAGTTCCGTCTTCCAAAACAACATCCTGACCATTCTTGATTTTCCCAAAAAGTGGGCCAAATGGGACACCAGCTGCCTTGAGCTTTTCAGCATCCAGCGTTCCTTCCAAGTCCTTTTGCATAACACGGTAACCAACACAGAAAATAGTGTGATCCAACTCCTCTGCATACACCGTGAATTTATCGGTCTCAAGGATTTTTCCTAGAGAATCTTGGTCAAACTCATGAAAATGAATACGGTAAGGCAGGCGCGAACCTGACACACGAAGGCTGGTTAAAACAAATGACTTAATCCCTTGCGGTCCATAGATTTCCAAATCTGTCTGCTCTTCATTGGCCTGAAAGGCACGACTAGAAAGGAAACCTGGCAAGCCAAAGATGTGGTCTCCATGTAGGTGGGTAATAAAGATTTTGCTGACCTTACGTGGTCGAATCGTGGTTTCCAGGATGCGATTTTGCGTTCCTTCTCCACAGTCAAAGAGCCAAACTTCGTTAATCTCGTCTAATAATTTCAGAGCTAGACTTGAAACGTTGCGGGCTTTAGAGGGCTGACCAGCCCCCGTTCCTAAAAATTGAATATCCATTCGATACTTTCTAATTAATCAATATATAACATGGCTGTGCGGTTTTCCGATCGGAAATAGCGTTTGCCAGAAAAAGAAGCAGCTTCTTGTAATAACTCCTCTTGGCTGTAACCTTTAAGACGCTTGCGACCATCAGCCAAACTTTCCAAATCAGTCAAAGCTGTTAGATTCTCCACGCTAACAACTTCCTCATCTCCGACAGCCTTCATGTAAATCTTTCCAGACTCCTCAAAGACTAGCTGATGGGGAAAAATTTGTGCAATTTCAAAAAGCAAGTCATCAGAAATCTTCTCTTCATTCTCAGAGAAAATCCGACCAAGCCCCTCACTCTCATAACAAAAACCAAAGGATTTGCCAGACAGATTAAGCCGAATAAAAGGCTTGTTTTCTAGGGTGAAACTAGGTTCAGCATTGTAAAGATTCAGTTCCTGACTGAGTTCCGCAAAATAATCCGTCGCAGCCTCAGGACTCTTTTTCTGGTAGAGTTCTGCAAAGTAAGCATTGACCACGCTAGGTGGAGGAGTGATCAGTGCCAACTGCTCTTGATTTGTTTTACCAGCTAGAAGTTGATCTAGATAGACCTTGTCCAGACTTGTATAGCCCCCATATTTTAGAGCCAACGTTTTAATATCAGTCATAAAATTCCTCTAACCTCCATTTATTTTTCTCAGAAATGTAGCCTGTAATGACTTCGCCGTCTTCCTGATAATCACGATCTTCAAGAATCGCAACACTTTCTAAATCGTGAATCTTGTAGGATTTTGAAAAAGGCACTCGCAGGGTAAAGGGTTCGAAAATATCCTTGATTTTCTCTAAAAATAGTGCCTGCAAATTCTCACGACTATCCTCAGCCTTAGCTGAAATAAGAGCATAAGGGGTTTGGGTAGGCGTGAAATCCTCCAACAAATCTGCTTTATTATAAAGGGTAAGGCGAGGAATATCTTCCATATCCAAGTCTTTCATGATAGACAAGACTGTTTTTTCATGCTCTTCGTGGTAAGGATTGCTGGAATCGATAACATGAACCAGAAGGTCCACATGCTTGCTTTCTTCCAAGGTCGACTTAAAACTGGACACCAACTCTGTCGGCAAATCTTGGATAAAGCCAACTGTATCTGTCAAAGTTACTTGGAGATTCCCCCCCAGATGGATACTCTTAGTCGTCGCATCTAGAGTCGCAAATAGCTCGTCAGCCTCATACTGGATCTTACTGGTCAAGGTGTTCATGATAGTTGACTTCCCAGCATTGGTGTAACCAATCAAACCAATCTTAAAGGCACTTGACTCCAAACGTTTTTCTCTGACAGTCGCCCGATTTTTCTCAACCACCTTGAGCTGGCGCTCGATATCCGTGATTTGATTGCGAACACTACGACGGTTCAGCTCCAGCTGGCTTTCACCAGGTCCACGGGAACCAATTCCCCCTGCCTGACGGCTGAGCATAATTCCCTGACCAACCAAGCGGGGCAAGAGATATTTGAGCTGGGCTAGGTGGACTTGGAGTTTCCCTTCATGGCTTCGAGCCCGCATGGCAAAGATATCCAAAATCAACTGCATACGATCAATGACCTTGACACCCAGAACTTCCTCTAGATTGACATTTTGCCTTGGGGTCAGACGGTTGTTGACGATGACAGTGGTGATTTCTTCTGCATCCACCATAAGCGCAATCTCTTCCAACTTACCAGAGCCGACGAAGGTCTTAGAATCATATTTTTCACGTTTTTGTCTGTAGCTATCTACAACAACTGCTCCAGCTGTCTTGGCTAGACTGGCCAATTCTTCCATGGAGAGGTCAAAATTGTCCATCCCCTGCAATTCTACACCAATGAGCAGGACCCGCTCCTCTTTTTTCTCCGTTTCAATCATCTAAAAACTCCTCTATCTGGCATAAAATGCGGTCTTGCACACCAGCTTCTCCAATCTGATAAAAGGTGACCTGCATGCGATTACGGAACCAGGTCAACTGACGCTTGGCAAAACGACGGGTAGCCTGTTTGAGACTCTCACTAGCTTCCTCCAAGGTCTGCTCTCCACGGAAATAAGGAAAGAGTTCCTTGTAACCAATCCCTTTAGCAGCCTGCACATCTGGATAATGGTCAAACAACCACTTGGCTTCGTCTAGAAGTCCAGCTTCAAACATCAGGTCCACTCGGTGATTGATACGTTCATATAATTGACTGCGCTCATCATCCAAGCAGATAATCAGCGGTTCATATAGACTCTCTTGATTTTCCAAATCCTGACCAAAATGGGCAATTTCCAAGGCACGCATTGCACGACGACGATTAAACTGAGGAATTTCAAGGCCTACTTGCTCCACAATATGAGCTAATTCCTCATCTGTATAAGGCTCCAAGCTAGCCCGATAGGCCAAAATTTCCTCATGGGGAGTCTCCCCACCTAGGTGGTAGCCTTCAAGCAAGCTCTGGATATAAAGCCCAGTCCCACCAGCAATAATAGCTAGCTTGCCCCGACTGTGAATATCCTCAATAGCCATCTTAGCTTCTGAAACAAAATCAAAAGCCGAGTAAGACTCGGTTACCTCTCTAACATCGATTAAATGATGAGGAACAGCTGCCTGCTCTTCTGGACTAGCTTTGGCCGTCCCAATATCAAGTCCTCGATAGACTTGCTGGCTATCTCCACTAACCACTTCGCCATTAAAACGCTTGGCTACTTCAATGGCTAGAGCCGTCTTTCCAACTGCAGTCGGTCCAACAATCACAATTATTTTTGTTTTCATCTTTTTTCCTTGAAAAATTCCCATTTTTTCGTTACTATTATTATAACACAAAAAGGTCAGTCAGAAAAATGTGACCTCTTGAAGGGGCTGACTGATTGAGAATATAAAGGAGGAAGACTCATGGCTAAAGGATTCGCTAAAGGTCTTGTAACAGGTGTCGCAGGAACTGTCGCTGCAGTCGCAGGTGCAGTATACGCATTTAAAAAGAAAGTAATCGAACCAGAAGAGCAAAAAGCTGCTTTCATCGAAGAAAACCGTAAAAAAGCAGCTCGCCGCCGCGTATCACGTTAAGAAACAAAAGAAGTTGGGATTCATTGCCTCAACTTCTTTTTTCTATTCTTTTAAATAGCTAGGTCAAACTTCAACTGTGGCTTGACAGGGTCATAATCCACCAACTCAAAATCTTCCGCTTTGATATCAAAGAAGTTGGTTTTGTCTGGTACATTCAAGACCAAACGTGGTTGGCAGTTTGATGGCTCACGACGGAGCAATTCCTGAGCTTGTTCAAATTGATTATCATAGATATGGAGGTTGTTGATGAAGTAGAAGAACTTCCCAACCTTCCAGCCAAAATGTTTAGCAATCATCATTTGAAGAGCCACATACTGCATAGCATTGATGTGGTGGGCCACCAACATGTCATTCGAACGCTGGGTCAAGGTCGCATCCAGATAGATTTCTCCATCTACACGGCGGACATCAAACATGGTCTGAAAGGCACATGGGAGTAGCCCATCTGTTTCTTCGAAAGCTTGGTAATCCCAGAGCGAAATGATATTGCGACGGTTCCAAGGGTTGGCTTCCAACTGCTTGAGAAGCTTATTGATAATGTCGTGTTTCTTAACAACAGCACCATAGCGCTCACCAATGGTTCCCGTATTTCCCACTTCCCATTCATTCCAGTAGTGAACATTGTACTTGCTATTCAGCACTTCTAAGCTATTAGACTGGTCTTGGTAAATCCAGAGCACTTCCTTGATGGCGGATTTGATGGCAATAGGACGCAAGGTTGTAATGGGGAATTCCCCCTTTGCCAAGTCATACTCGGCAAATGCACCCGTTACATACTTGGAGTTGGCAACTGTCCCATCCTTGTACTTGGGGCGTGCTTGTTCAGAAAAGACACCATCTTTGAGGATTCGTTCAATATTCTCTTTAAAAATCGTATCTGCTTTTGTCATTTACTCTCACCTCATTTGTTTCCTAACTAGTATAGCATAAAAAAAGCTTTTCTACATGCTCAGATAATCAATAGCTTTCTTGTATTTTTCAAATCGTTCCAGATCCTTTTCAGTAATTGTAGCTAGTCTAGATAAATCTGAATTATGTTTCAAATCTGCTAATTTGACACAACGTGCTATAGGATTCGATTTAACAAGTTCCAAATATTGTTGGTAATCTTGTTCCTTTTTCTTGGTCAGTACCTGCACTGCAGTAACAACAGTCTCTGGTAAACCAGCTAATATTAGTTCTTCTGCTGTATAAGGGCTATCTTCAAGAACATCGTGCAATAGAGCGACTGCCTTTTCTTCTTGCGTATCGACCAGACTTGCTACAAAAAGAGGGTGTTTGATATAAACTACTCCAGCCTTATCATATTGTCCCTCATGTGCTTTTTTTGCAATGGACAAAGCCAATTCAAACATGGATTGTTCTGACTTATTCATTTAAAATCTCCTTTCTAAAATCAAAAAGTTAAGAGTTATATTTACAATTATGATCTTGAAAAAGAGCCTGATGAATCACCAAGCTCTGTCATTTTTATTTTATTGCAATACAAGTGATGCTGCTCCAATAACTCCAGCGTCATTTCCTAGAGTTGCAAGAGCCAATTTAGTTGTTGTGCGTACTTGTGGGAAGGTATTTTCGTCGTAAACCTTTTGAACACCTTGTAGAAGGAATTCTCCTGCAGCTGATACACCACCACCGATGACGATGGTTGATGGGTTTAGGATTGAACCAATGTTAGCACAAGCGATTCCCAAGTAACGTGAGAAGTTACGGTAAACGATCAAAGCAAGGTCGTCTCCTTCTTTGGCAAGGTCAAAGACTGTCTTAGCAGTTACTTCTTCTCCATTATCAATCAAGCGTTTCAAGGCTGCATCGCCTTCGTATTCATCCGCATAGCGACGAGTCAAGTTGACAATCCCTGTTGCTGAAGCGACTGTCTCAAGGCAACCTTTCTTACCGCAAGTACATGCGATTGGTTGGTCAAAGTCAACAGTGATGTGGCCAAGCTCACCTGCTGCACCAGCCACACCGTGAAGCAATTTGCCTTCTGCGACAATACCGCCACCAACACCTGTACCAAGTGTCATAAAGACAACGTCTGGTTGGTTATCACCAGCACCCATCCAACGTTCACCAAGAGCCGCTACGTTGGCATCATTATCGATGAAGAATGGAATGCCCAAGGCTTTTTCAATCTTTTCTTTGATTGGTTGAAGGGTTTTCCAGTTCAAGTTGTAGGCACCAATAACAGTCCCTTTTTCACGGTCAACCACACCTGGTGATCCCATTCCAATACCTTGGAAGTCCGCTGCTGCCAATCCAAGCAAGTCCAAACGATGTTGAATAGATTCAATCATATCATCAACGATATGACTTCCCTCATCCAAAATGTTAGTTTTGATAGACCATTTTTCTTGGATTTCTCCCTCTTGAGTTAAAATTGCGAACTTGATAGATGTTCCACCAAGGTCAATCCCAATAATCTTTTGACTCATCGTCTTCTCCTTTTTAATTGAAAATGCTTACAGATATAGTATAACAAAATCATTAGATTTGTGCAAAGCTTTGCATGAAAAAGTTACATCTAATAATTAATAACTATTTATCCCCTAGTTTTTGAATTGCATAGTTGGCTTCTTCTTTGGTAAATTTTCTAAAATAAGGAGAAGTTAGCCTCTCATAAATTTCTGTCTTTGAGAGATTACTATATTTTCGATATTCTCTTGCTTTAGCTAAGGCATTTGCCTTATAATCTGCATTCAAGTGATCGATGGCATACTGCACTGCTGAACTTGAAAAACCATGCCACGTTAATTGCTCATAGAGAGCTTTTTTTGACATATTTGCCCACGAATTATAACTCTTTGCCTTTTCTAAAGCAGCATTGTACTGGTTCCCATCTGCTGGTTTTGGTTGCCGCACACCATCGTATCCTACATAGTAACGGCCACCATCTACCCATTTATCCTTCACCATATAACCTTTAGAATCGACATAGTAACGACCGCCATCTACCCATTCATTCTTGGCCATCTTTCCATCTGATTTATAATAATAAGCTCCTACCCATTTATTGCGAACATGGCTGCCTTCTGATGGTAGATTAAGTTTTTGAATGGCATAGTTTGCTTCTTCTTTTGTAAATTTTCCAAACCAAGAAGAAGTTAGCCTGTCATAAATTTCAGTTTTTGAGATATTACTATATTTTCGATATTCTCTTGCTTTAGCTAAGGCATTTGCCTTATAATCTGCATTCAAGTGATCGATGGCATACTGCACTGCTGAACTTGAAAAACCATGCCACGTTAATTGCTCATAGAGAGCTTTTTTTGACATATTTGCCCACGAATTATAACTCTTTGCCTTTTCTAAAGCAGCATTGTACTGGTTCCCATCTGCTGGTTTTGGTTGCCGCACACCATCGTATCCTACATAGTAACGGCCACCATCTACCCATTTATCCTTCACCATATAACCTTTAGAATCGACATAGTAACGACCGCCATCTACCCATTCATTCTTGGCCATCTTCCCATCTGATTTGAGATAAGAATTTCCTATCCATTTATTGCGAGCAGAGCTTCCTTCTGCTGTTAGATAATAATAGGAACCATGCTTTTTATCATAAATCCAGTCACTTTTAACCTTTTTTCCATCAGAATCAACATAATAACGACCACCATCTACCCATTCATTTTTAGCTCTCTTCCCATCTGATTTGAGGTAGTAATTTCCTACCCAGCCAGACTGAACTTTAGATTGTGATTTATCCTGTTTAGGAGTTGTTTCTTTAGGTTTTGGTGCCGGCTTCGGCGCTGGTTTTGGTGCTGGCTTCAGCGCAGTTTTTGGTGCTGGCTTCGGCGCGGGTTTTGGTGCTGGCTTCGGCGTGGGTTTTGGTGCCGGCTTCGGCGCGGGTTTCGGTGCTGGCTTCGGCGCAGGTTTTGGTACTGGCTTTGGCGCGGGTTTCGGTGCTGGCTTCGGCGCGGGTTTTGGTGCTGGCTTCGGCGCAGGTTTTGGTGCTGGCTTCGGCGCAGGTTTTGGTGCCGGCTTCGGCGCAGGTTTTGATGCTGGCTTCGGCGCGGGTTTTGGTGCCGGCTTCGGCGTGGGTTTTGGCGCGGGCTTTGGCGCAGGTTTTGGTGCTGGCTTCGGCGCGGGTTTTGGTGCGGGTTTTGGTGCTGGCTTCGGCGCAGGTTTTGGTGCCGGCTTCGGCGTGGGTTTTGGTGCGGGTTTTGGTGCTGGCTTCGGCGTGGGTTTTGGTGCGGGTTTTGGTGCCGGCTTCGGCGCGGGTTTTGGTGCCGGCTTCGGCGCAGGTTTTGGTGCCGGCTTCGGCGCAGGTTTTGGTGCCGGCTTCGGCGCGGGTTTTGGTGCCGGCTTCGGCGCAGGTTTTGTATTCTCTTTTACAATCTTACCATTTTTAGACGCATCCTTTTCTTGAGCAGATACTTTCTGAGGCGAGAAAGGCAACACCCCCATTGTATCTGAAAAAGAAACAAGTGCAAGAGTAGTTGCTGCTAAACTTGTAACCAAAAATTTTTTTGATTTTCTCATAAAAATCTCCTTTAAATTTTTATTGTTTACGATTACATTATAACAAAAATATGTATTAATATATACTAAAAGCTATTAATAGCTAAAACTCACAATCCTATCACTTGCAACTCATACAAGCCTCTCACTGCATTACAGCCGTAAATAGCTTCTGCTCGGGCTAAGTCTTTTAAAGTCAAGACTCTCTCTTCTACCTGTCCTGTTTCCAGCAAGAGCTGACGGTAAATTCCTGGCAAGATTCCCAGTCGGATAGGCGGTGTGTAGAGTTTCCCAGAAATTTTCAGAACCAAATTTCCGATAGAGGTTTCAAGAAGTTCTCCTTTTACATTATGATAAATGATCTCTTGTTCCTCTAGGCTCAAATGCGGTCGGTGAGTCGTTTTGAAGTAGGTAAAGGCTTGTTGCAAATTGGCTTCCTGCAGACAAAGTTTGGCCTGACAAAAACTTGGACTGAGGGGTGTTAATACTCGGCGTTCGACTTCTATCTCTCCAGACTTGCTGAGAGAAATACGCAAGCGGTAATCTTGATTAGCATCACAAGCCTGACACTCCTCCTCTATCTTTTGTTTCAAGTTTTCTGAATCAAATGGAAAGGCAAAATACCGACTAGCTTTTCTCAGCCTTTCTATATGTTGATTCTCAAGCAGCAAGTTCTTCTGGCTGATTTTCCCTGTAGTAATCAGTTTGAAACGAGCTTGTTTACGATAGAGAACTGCTGCCTTTTGATGAACCTCGCGGTATTCAGACTCCCAAGTGCTATCCCATGTAATGCCTCCGCCAACTCCATAGATAGCTTGCTCCTTGTAGAGTTGAATGGTCCGAATAGCAACATTAAAAATTCGTCGCCCATTTGGAAGCAGGAAACCAATGGTTCCGCAGTAGACTCCACGCGGTTGTGGCTCCAAGTCCTTGATAATCTCCATAGTCGCAATTTTGGGTGCACCCGTTATGGATCCGCAAGGAAAGAGAGAACGGAAGATTTCAACAAGGTCAACATCCTCTCGCAACTGACTCTTGATGGTTGAAGTCATCTGCCAAACAGTTGAATACTGTTCCACTTGGCAGAGACGCTCCACATGTTCACTTCCCACTTCAGAAATACGGTTCATATCGTTGCGCAAGAGGTCCACAATCATCATATTTTCAGAGCGATTTTTGGGATCCTGTTCCAACCAACTGGCCTGCTCCAAGTCTTCTTGGTCAGTCACTCCACGCTGAGTCGTTCCCTTCATTGGTCGCGTTGTCAACTCACGGTCATTTTGCTCAAAAAAGAGCTCTGGACTCATGGAAATCACTGCCATCTCGTCATGTTCAACATAAGCATTGTAGCCCGCCTCCTGCTCTACTACCATACGATTGTAGATGGCAAAAGGATTGGCACTTAATTTTTGCTTGAGTTGGACGGTGTAGTTGACCTGATAGGTGTCCCCCTGCCGCAAATGATGGTGAATCTGAGCAATCGCCTTTTCATAATCTGCTTCAGACGTCACTTCCTGCCAATTTGAAGGCAAATCAACCTCATCATAAGTCAGGGGAATAGGAGATGTCTCCACCCTATCGTGAACAGTAAAGTAAAGCAAATACTCGTCCAGTAAAGGAGCTTTATGAACTGCTAATTTCTCCTCAAAAGCAGGTGCAGCCTCGTAGCTGACATAGCCCACCACATAGTAGCCTTGCTCTTGGTAGCTTTCCACTTGTACCAGCAAATCTGCCACTTCTGCTACATTTCTCGTTTTCAACTCTTTAATAGGCTGGGTAAAGGTGTATCTCTCGCCCAAAGCCCTAAAATCAATCACTGTTTTTCTATGCATATCTTAAGTATAGCACAAAATAAGAAAACCCTCATCCGCAAAGCAGATGAGAGATTTCGATTATTTAAAGATTGAAGTTTTAAAGCTGTTTGTTTGTTGAAGAAGTTTTTTGAATAATTTCTCTTTAAGTGATACAGTATTATCAAATTTAACTGATCCATTTTTAAGAGTTGCTTTATCTTTATCAACGGCAGCAGCAAATGCATTCTTCAAGTCTTCGTAACTACTGTATGTAGTACCGTCAATTGTAACAGGGTTAAATCCTGCTTTTGCTTTATCAACAACTTCTTTGAAGTATTCTTTCTTCCAATCTTCTAGACTACTAAATTTACCATCAGAAACTTTCTTAATGATGAAGTCATCTCCTAGAGTAGCATGACCTGCTTGTTTAGACTCATTTTTCAGCATGTTAGAAGCGTAGTTTAAGAATCCTTTTTCATATCCAAAGTAACCCCACATACGGAAGGTGTTATGTTTGAATGACATTGCTCCTGGAGCACCTTCACTCGTATTACCACCATAGATACCAGCTGTAATTGGTACAGTTACATAGGCAGAGCCAAATCCAGTTGGATCATACTGACCATTACCAGGACCGTGCTTAGTCATGAAGTTTTTCTCTACTAAGTCGTTAACAGATGTTAAATTATATTCTTTTTCTTCTGCATTTAAATCTCTAACGTTGTCGTATTGGTTCTTCGTATTAGCTCCACGAAGTTGCTTATCTACTTTCTTGAACCAAGCGTTATTTAGTTCTTTACTGTGTTTATCGATTACAGCTTCTCCTTCAAGGTAATCAAGAAGCATTAGAGTATCGTTGAAACCTTTCATATAATGATCGATTTCTGCACGAGATGCAAGATCGTTTGGATTAGTGTTGTACCATTGGTTTCCATCGTTTGGACGTTCGTAGGCCATGTTCAATCCTAGTGCTTTAAAATCGCCGTTTGGACTTGTTTCAGCAGGTGATTGTAACATACCTTGTGCAAATGCTTCTAGGTCAGTACCTTCACGGTGTCTTGAACCGCCTAAGTAAACCATACGGTCATTTACGTGAGTTGTTTCGTGAGTGAAGGCTGAGATACCAAAGTCACTAATCATATCAGTAACCATGAAGAAGACTGAATCATCCTTATAAGGGTTACCGTAAATACGAGCTACAGCTCCCATACGCCAGTCAGTAGCATGATAACGACCTGTTGGTCCGTATAATTCACGGATAGGTGCTACATCCTTACCACTGTTCGTATGTCCGTATTTATCTGTGCTGATGCCTTTATAGTTTTGGTTATCTAACACAGGAGTTGGTACCATGTTGTTGCTCTTAAGTAGTTGATTACGAACTTTATCTAATGATAAACGAGACCAGAAATCTAGGTAATTTTGTTGACCTTTAGCGACTTTATTGATTTCAGCTTTGAATGCTTCACGTTCGGCTTCAGTATTCTTACCGTATTTCTCAAATGAACTGTATGCCATAGTGTTATATGTTGAGATTAAGAACATATGCGCATCTTTTAAGTTAAGAAGTGGTAAAATCATCTTACCGTGCATGTCGTTATTTAATCCTTCGTATGCTCTATGTTTCTTATCAGCAAATTCAGGAGTTGTTGTTTTAGGTTCAACGATATATACATTATCTTTAGTAGCTTTTATGAACCAATCGTTTAAGTCTGTATCACTTGTGAATAGACGCATATTATAGTCTAAGAAACTGTTTAACTCGCCTATACCGATAACTCCACCGATCGTTTCGCGATAAGCTTCTAAAGTTCTATCACCTTTAATGTTACTTTCTTTAGAACCAACCTTAATCAAAAAGTCTAACACACTAACATTCTTACCATAGAAGTCAGGTTTAAATAACATTAACTCTTTAATATTAAAGTCATCGAATTTAACTCCGTAGTAACGGTTGAGGTAAGACAAACCAAGAAGAACTGCGGCCTTATTGTCATCGATTTTCTTAATCAAGGCACGTTTAGCAGCCTCATCAGTGTTAAGCTGGTGATCTTCATTTTCCACTAACTTCGTAACGAATTGATTAAGATTATCTTTAACATACTTGAAGCTTTCTTCTAAGTACAAATCTTTAATTGCATTGACTTTGTTACCACCAGTTCTACCCAAGTGTTGGTAAATCGGGTCAGATTGCAGTTCAACTGGACTTAACTTACTTTCAATAGCGCTGATTAAATCTGCACGATCTTTAACAACCATGTTTGGTGTATAAACGACTTCACCCAATTCAGCCACGCTGTATTCTTTAACTTGTTTCACTTGAGAATCTTTAGGTGCAATTGTAAAGATATCTTTTGTCTTATCTGCGTAGTGAACCATAATATGGTCAGCATCTGTAAGGTCTGTGACAAAGTCATTGCCTTTCATTGCAGTTACAGACAATACTTCTTTAGTCATTAATGGACTATCAGCGGCTAATTTATTTCCTTGATTTACAATCCATTCTTTGTTGTAGAACGGTTGAAGTTTTTCGATGTTACGGTAAGCAAGCTCACGAGAAGCATTGTAATCTTGAATGTCCTTGTAAGTGTCAGATTTTGGTTTTACATTATTTAGTGTATCTGAAACAAGAGGATTGATAACATAATCATTAGCTGTAATTCCTAATGTTGCAATTTTCTTATCTGCTTCTTCTTGAGAAACCTCTTTAATTCTATCAGAGGTAGAGAATCTAAATGAACGCTTACCTGTACTTACATCTTTAACTATAAAGTTACGTTCTAATGCATTGTTTGAGAAGTAACCATCATCTTCAGCAATATCTTTAGATCCATAGAATACTTCACCATTTTCAACTTTCATCATAGACACAGAGTCAGCAACTTTACCCCATGCCCAGTTTTTACTGATGAATCCACCTGTTTCAACAGGATCTTTTACTTTAATAGTTCCTTTTGTAACAGCATTACGGACAGCCCCGTATTTACCAATTCCGTTAGGGTCACCACTGTTGTCCGTTCTAGCAACAAGACCACCGATACGAGCTTTATTAGCTACCATATTAGCATTTACATAAGCTTTATCTATATTACCTTTCCAAAGCTCTCCGGCAATACCACCGAAATCCCAACCTCTGTTACCAACACCAGTAAGATTGCCGATGAATGCAACATTTGTTAATTGAGCTCCCGTATCTCCTTTATTAATAATACCAGCAATTCCATCTCTTCCAAGAATGCTACCAGTTACTTTAATATTTTCAACCGTAGCATTTTTAACAGTTCTAGCAAGAGCAGAAATATTGTCAACCCAAGGCATATTAATATCAACATTACCTAAGTTAATGTTTTTAACTGTACCGCCTTCAACGTTATCGAATAACTGACGAGCCATATTATGAATGGTATATTGTTTACCGTCAACACTTGTTAAAGTTCCGCTAAATTTACCAGGTACATATTGTTTATTCGGAGTTGGTACATTTGCTGCATTCAAATCTGCACCAAGTTTAAAGGTACCACTTGGATTAGCTTTCATAGCCGTTACTAGGTCGTTAAAGCTATAATATACATCACCATCGTGTGCTTTTTGTTTTTCAAAGTAATGGACATACTCTTCGCTAAGTGTGTTGTCAGCATTCCGTTGAATCAAATCAGGTGCTTTGGCAGTGACTTTGTATAAAGTTTTTCCGTCTTTTTCTACTTCTTCAATCTTGTCAACAGCCAGTCTTGTTATTTTATTGTCATGAGTGGTCACTCGTAAATAAAGCGGAGCAAGATCAGTTGGTTTTTCTGTCAGCAAACTAGTATCTGTTTCATTACCGTCAGCATCCACACTCATCAAGCTTGTTTCTTTGATGTTTTTGATTTCAACTTTTTTGAGGTCAATTCTTAGCGGTTCTTCTTTCAGAACTTCTTCCTCATCACCCTCACCACGGTCATAAACCATCTTAGTTTTAAGTTTATAATCCTTGTAGTACTGCAAATCTGTCAAGGTCGTTGTCAAGTCGTCTGGTGAAACATTCAAAGTTTTAACAATTTCATCACCCTTTTTCAGAGTTAGAGTGATAGATTTAATGGCTGCTTTACTTGGATTTTCCAAATTATAACGAATTTGAGATGAACGTTTCAAATCATTAACATCAACAAGTGACAAACTTAAGATTGGTTTTTCAAAGTTTTTAGTTCCTAATTTGACGATACGATCTTGGTCTAACTCCAGAACCTGTTCCACAATTTTAGGTGCTTCTTCAGTTTTTAAACCTTTGATAGTTTTGTAAGTCTTGGTAACTTTTTTCTGCCCATCTTTTCCTTCTTGGACAGTAACTCTTTCACCCTTTTTCAGTTGGTCATCTTCTTTAAGAACTTCCTTAAATGGAATCTTTTCAAGACTTTCTTCCACCAGAGTTCCTTCAATTGGTTTTGTCCCACGGCTTATTTTTTTAGTGACTGGTTCTTTGACAACAGTAGTTGTTGTATTTAAAACTTGGTCAGTCTCAACACCTTCGAGAGTCTTATAAGTCGTTTTGGTAATTTTACTGCCCTTTTCTCCATCTTGAACTACAGTTTCTTCATCCGTATATTTGGTTGGATCCTCGATAATTTCTGTCTTATAGTCAATCTCAGTAGTAGTTTCTTTCGTAACCGCTCCCTCAGTTACTTTGTACTCAGGTAACTGTTCTTTTATAAGGGCTTGACCTGCTTTACCTTCCTCTTGTGTACCTTTTACTTCTACTTGGGCTTCTGGTAATTTTGGCTGTGTGAGAGCTTGACCTGCTTTGCCTTCCTCTTGGATACCTTTTGCTTCAACTGGAGCCTCTGGTAGTTCTGGTTGTGTTAGAGCTTGACCTGCTTTGCCTGCCTCTTGGGTTCCTTTTGCTTCAACTGGAGCTTCTGGAAGTTCTGGTTGTGTTAGAGCTTGACCTGCTTTGCCTGCCTCTTGGGTTCCTTTTGCTTCAACTGGAGCCTCTGGTAAGGTTGGTTGCGTTAAGGCTTGACCTTCTTTGCCTGCCTCTTGCGTTCCTTTAGCTACTTGATGCGTTGGTTCAGCTTGTGGTACTGGAGTTGGGGCAGGTTGCTCTTCTTTCTTAGTTCCGACTGCAATGACTTGCGAAACAGGATTTTGAACCACTTGGTCTTCGATGACTTCTCTAACTTCTTGACCATTAACCATCGATACTTTGGTTACAAGGCGACGCTGACCATTTACTCCAGCTGTGACAATACGAGTCTGTCCTTCTGCTAGATTGGTATATGGGCTTGTGACTGTTTCAAAAGGAATATCCACTAAGCTCTCTTCCAGTCTTGTCTGAGGTTTCTCAGAAACTGGTGTTTCTTGAACTACTTCTGTCTTCTCGATTTCATTTGCACTTTGCTTTTCTACTGGCAACTGAGGCTTCTCAGCTGAAGCTGGTCTTGATGGGTGAAGTTCTGCTTCCTTGAAGTAACCAATGTATTCATAGCCATCAATGTGTATAATCCCTTCAGCCAAACCTTCATGTGTAGAGGCTGAAATAGTTTGGTTATAAGAAAGTAACTCTTTATTTTCAAACGCAAATGTGGTGAAAGGAACAAAGTTGCTTGCACCAATCGAACTAATTAATAAGACACCAAGCACCTTACCACGATGTTTTTTAGAGATTAATAAAACAGCCAAAGAAGCCGTAGCCAACCCTATACCAGCCAAGGCTAATTCTTTACTCCCTGTATAAGGAAGTTCTTGGTAGGTACTAACTTTCTTTCGATACACTGCATAGATAATATCATCCTCTTGAAACTCCGAAGGGACTTCATGGTGAATTAAGGCTTTTTCAGACTCGGTCAATTCCTGCTCCGCCAAATATCGGTAATGAACACTATGAGCACCACCCACTTCATTGGCTTGCACCTTATCTACTGAAAGGGTACTAGCACCAAAAAGGAAGGCCCCGATAGCTACAGGACCTACCCCAACAGTTAGCTTACGAATCGAATATTTTGTGATTTTTTCTAGTTGTTGTTTTGTTTTTCTCATTCTTATGACTTTCTAATAGAATCTTGTGGATAGTGCGCACGCGCACCTCCAATTAATTTTGGACGGCTAGCAAGAGCCGTTACATGGGCATGCCCAATTTCTCTCAAAAGAGGGCGAATCGGAACCTGAACATGATTGACATGCATGCCAATTGAGGTGTCTCCGATATCCAATCCAGCATGAGCCTTGATAAATTCAACCTCAACTGGATCTTGCATAAACTTGAAGGCTGCCAACTGACCTGACCCTCCTGCATGAAGGGTAGGAAGGACACTGACGATTTCCAGACCAAACTGCTCTGCCACCTGACGTTCAACGACGAGGGCCCGATTGACATGTTCACAACCTTGAACAGCTAGATGAATTCCTTTTTCCTCTAAGATATCTAGGATGGTCTTCACAATGATTTCCCCAATTTCTTGACTGGATTCCTTGCCAATCTGACCACCTATCACTTCACTAGAAGAAAGGCCCAAAACAAAGATAGATCCTTGCTTCAAATTGGCCTTTTCTAATACATCTTTTACAATCTGGCTTGTTTCTCTTTGAATGTCTTTTTCCTTCATACTTGATACCTCTTTTGTCATTATCTATCATATCGTTTTTTCTACTTTTTAGCAAGATAGACAACCTAGAAAGCTTGCCCAATTACGCATAAAACTCCCAGAATTGACTGGGAGTTAGCTAGTTTCTATTCTATTTATGTATATTTCAACTGTCGTACCTTTTGAGGGAATAGAATCAATCTTCATTTGGTAATGTTCTCCAAAATGAAGTTTGAGCCGTTGATCAACATTTTGAAGACCAACTCCCCCACGTTTGAGTTGACTTTGACTACTATCGCTAGCATCTTGGAAACCAATCCCATCATCCTCAATGCGGATGACCAATCCCGAATCCTGTTTCTGAACAGAAACTCTAATATGTCCCTGGCCTTCCTTTTCCTTAATGCCATGGTAAAGAGCATTCTCTACAAGAGGTTGTAGCACTAGCTTGGGCAAGACTAGATTATCAAAGGCAGGATTTTCATTAATTTCGTATTCCAGCTTATCGCCATAGCGTTGTTTCTGGATAAATAGATACTGGCGGACATGATTAATTTCATCAGACAGGCAAATCAAATCTTTACCCTGATTGAGCGCCAAGCGGAAATAAGTCGCCAAGGACTTGGTCACTTGCACCACTCTCTGACTATCTTGAAATTCAGCCATCCAGATGATGGTGTCCAAGGTGTTATAGAGGAAATGGGGGTTAATCTGGCTTGATAGAGCTTGAAGTTGGTACTGACGGGTCGTTTCTTCCTGCCTGCGAATATCTACCATCAGCTGATCAACCTGATCCAACATGGCATTGAACTGGCGAGTCACCTCTCTCAATTCATAAGCACCCGCTTCTTTGGCACGAAGATTCTGATTACCAGAAGCAATTTCCAGCATAGTTTCTCTCAAATCCTTCAAAGGGGCAATCCAGCGTTTAAGACTAAACCACACCAAGCAGAGACAAGCAAGAAGAGATGTGAAACTGGCTCCAAGCAAGGTCCACATGAGTTGACTCCGAACCTGGTCTAACTTCTCCAACGAAGACACGCCAAGCACCGTCCAATCAGTTCCAGCAATCTTTTCTTGACTGACATAGGATTGGTGGTCTGGAGTGTAACCCTGCCCTGTCTTAATATAGGGTTTCATGGCCTCCATTTCGCTAGACGAACTATAAACTGTATGTTGAGGATGATAAACAAATTCATGGTTTTCATTGATGATAAAAGCAAAGCCCTGCTGACCCAACTGGAGTTGGTTGAGATAGGCTTCCAGAGTTTCATAGGAAATATCCAAACGAAGTACACCTAGATTGGCTCCCTTTGCATCAAGAAGTTCTTGAGTGACAGAAATGACCCACTGGCTATCTGATTTACGAGCTGGAGTTAAAACTGGTTTAGCTCCCTGATGAATGGCCTTTTGGTACCAATCCTCAGTCATCATATCTGAGGAAGTTTTCATCTGCACACTATCATCCGTAGAAATGACCTGACCAGATTTGGTTACCAGCACAACAGCTTTCAAGTCCTGGTCTGACTTTAAAATGGTCAAAAACAAATCTCGAATTCCCTTGACCTTTTCTTGACTGGGATTCTCAGCATAGGTTAGGACATCTGCCTGCTGGGTCAAACTGGTCGAGGTGGTTTCTAATTTTTTGATATAAGACTGGATAAAGTGGCTAGTCTGACTGATAGTCGTTTGGCTATTGCCCTCAATAGTAGCCTCAATGGCTGAAGAACTAGATTGATAGTAGAAAGTCCCAACCAGAGCTAGGAGAATGAGAAAGACCAGAAAGATGGAAATAACCATTCTGACTAGGAGAGAAGAACGTTTCATCGATCTTCCCCCTTCTTAAACTGGCGAGGTGTCACACCTGCAATCTGTTTAAAACGTTGGGTAAAATAGTTCATATCTTCAAAGCCAACCTTCTCTGCGATCTCGTAAATCTTCAGATCGGTAGTTAAAAGCAAAAGCTTGGCTTGTTTGACACGTTCTCTCACCAGATAATCCTGAAAAGGCAGGCCTAACTCTTTCTTAATCAAAGAACTCAGATAAGTCGGGCTAAAACCCAAGTCACTGGCCAAACTCTTCAAACTAAATTGGCTATCAGCCAGATGGGACTGGATTTTCTGGGCCATATTTCCCTCAAACTTATCAGTCAATAAATCTTGTAACTGCTCTTCTTTCTCTTCCTTATCCAACTTTTGCTTGATTTTCCCCAGCATTTCCTCGATATCCTGACGAGAAAAGGGCTTGAGTAGGTAATCATCCACACCTAGTTTGACAGCAGACAAGGCATAATCAAAATCATCGTAGCCTGTTAAAAAGACCAAATGCACCTGAGGATAGGTTTCTCGGACCAGACTGGCCAACTGGATCCCATTTAGCTGAGGCATGTTGATATCGGTTAAAATAATATCTGGCACCTGCTTTTGTATCAATTCCCAAGCCTGTCTTCCATTTTCAGCTTGACCGATGATTTCCATATCGTAGGCTGCTACATTGACCAGTTTGGTCAAGCCTTGTCTTACCAGATATTCATCTTCTACGATTAAGATTGTGTAGGTCATGCTTCTCTCCTTTGTCACTTACTAGTATCAGTATAGCAAAATTCTCCTCTAACTGCTTAGGAAAGCCCTCTTAATCAACATAATCTAGTAAATAAGCGTAACCTTTTTCTTCCATTTGGTCTTTGGGAATAAAGCGGATAGAGAGACTATTAATACAGTAGCGCAAGCCACCCTTGTCCTGTGGTCCATCCGTAAAGACATGGCCAAGGTGAGAATCTCCAACTCGGCTCCGAACTTCCATACGCGTCATATTGTAAGACTTATCTTCCTTGTAGGTGGCAACATCTGGACTGATGGGTTGGGTAAAACTAGGCCAACCACAACCAGACTCAAACTTGTCCTTTGATGAAAAGAGAGGTTCGCCAGTTGCCACATCCACATAGATACCAGATTCAAATTTATCCCAGTAGCGGTTTGAGAAAGCCCGTTCTGTTTGATTTTTCTGAGTAACTGCATACTCCTCAGGTGACAAGGTCTTTTTCAATTCTTCATCGCTTGGTTTGGGGTATTTGCTGGCATCGATGACGGGATAGGCTGCCTGATTGACATTGATATGGCAGTAGCCATTTGGATTTTTCTTGAGGTAGTCTTGGTGGTAATCCTCTGCCACTACAAAATTCTTCAAGGTTTCCTTTTCAACTGCTAGAGGTTGGTCGTATTTATTAGCCACCTCATCAAAGACTTGGTTGATTACCTCTAAATCCTTGTCATCTGTGTAATAAACACCAGTACGGTACTGGGTTCCCACATCATTCCCTTGTTTATTTTTGCTGGTTGGATTGATAATGCGGAAATAATGAAGCAGGATTTCCTTGAGGGAAATTTGCTTGGCATCATAGGTGACATGGACAGTCTCCGCATGACCTGTTTGGTTAATCAATTCGTACTTGGTTTTTTCCCCTCTACCATTTGCATAGCCTGAAACAGCATCCGTTACTCCGGGAACGCGTGAGAAGTATTCCTCCACTCCCCAGAAACATCCTCCAGCTAGATAAATTTCATGCAAGTCTGCATCTTTACTAATTTCTGTTTTTTTCACTGTTTTTCCTCCTTGGCTAACTGATGCTTTCTCAATTTGCGAGCTATCTGTCTGCCCTGCATTTCGCATCAATAGAAAATAGAAACCGGTTATGGCTAGGAAAAAGATTCCTGCCAAGACAAACAATTTTACTTTATCATTCATGACCTTTCTCTACCCCATTTCTTTCAATGTCTTTAAAATCATATCCTTATCCATAAAACCTGGTTGCGTTTTGACCAGCTTACCTTCCTTGTCTATAAAGGCTTGAGTTGGGTAAGAACGAACACCATAACTTTCCAATAGTTTGCCTGACGGGTCAATTAGAACTGGGAAATTTTTATAATCCAAGCCCTTGTACCAGTTCTTAAAGTCCGATTCTGCTTGTTCCCCCTTATGTCCTGGTGACACTACTGTCAAGACCACATAATCATCACCAGCATCCTTAGCAATTTCGTCCGTATCAGGAAGACTGGCTAGACAGATGGAACACCAAGAAGCCCAGAATTTGAGATAGACTTTCTTTCCCTTGTAATCAGACAAGCGGTAGGTCTTGCCATCTACTCCCGTCAGTTCGAAATCAGCAACCGCCTGACCTTTAGTAGCAGTTTGCGCACTGACTTGTTCTGTTTTGGTTTGCTCCTTCATAGTAGATTCGTCTGGCATGTTTTTAGCCGAACAGGCTGCCAAGCAACAGATTGATCCGACTCCAAGGAGACATGTTTGCCATTTTTTCATTTCTTCTTCCTCTCTATTCAAATAATCTTGTCAAAATAGAAGCATTTCCTAAAAGCACCAAAATTCCCATTACGATTATGAGGAAACCACCCACTTTTTTGAGGGTTCCGAGGTAGGGATGTAGTTTTCGGAAATGTTTCAAAACATAGCTGGAGGCTAAGGCTAGAACCAAGAATGGTAGCGCCAAACCTAACGTGTACACCAACATGAGACCAGCTCCCTGCCAAGCACCTGAGCCACCTGAAGCCGCCAAGGCCAAAACAGAACCAAGAACCGGCCCTACACAAGGCGTCCAAGCAAAACTAAAAGTCAACCCCAGTAAAAATGCCTGACTATAGCCCTTACCCTTTTGCTCCTGTCTCTTTAGTTGCAGCCTTCTTTCCTTGTAGAGTCCCTGAAAATGTAAGATTTCCATCTGGTGCAAGCCCAAGAGAATGATAACTGCACCCGTCACATACTGAAACCAAGAAGCATACAAAAGGTCTCCTAAAAAGCCAGCGCCATAACCCAGTAGGATAAAGATAAAGGAAATCCCCGCTATAAAAGCTAGAGTTCGCAATAAACTAACAACTGAGATTGAAAATTTGCCACTAGAAATCTGAGCACCATCTTTATCATCCAACAAGACCCCTGCATAGACCGGTAACAAGGGTAAAATACAAGGAGAAAAGAAGGAAAGAATTCCAGCAAGAAAAACACTGATTAAAAAGATTATATTATCCATTGCCTTCCTCCATTCTTTGATTTGATAGGACTATTATAGCCCTAAAACTCCAGAAAAAACAGGGACAATGATAGGGAAAAATAGGAATTTAATCAGGTTATGTAAAAAATGGTTCAAAAAAAGCCAGACAAGGTCTGACTTTGATGGAAACTGAAAAGAAACTTCACTAGTCTTCCATACTTATCTGATAATAAATAAGGTCCGCAAGATAGCCTTTTCTCTCTACACCATTGGTAATAGTCTTTAGATAGGACATTCCAGCCTTCTCCATGACACGACCTGAAGCTGGATTGAGACTAGCATATCGTGCTCTGACATCTTGAAAACCTGCTTGAGTAAAACAGAAATCCAAGACAGCTTTCAAGGCCTCCGTCATTATACCATGACCCCAGTATTTCTTGCCTAACACATAACCAATTTCACAAGAAGAATCGTTATCATCTATTGCAACTATGCTGATATCTCCTATAACTTTCTCCGGATTTTCTTTGAGGCAAATGGCCCATTTGTAATAGTTGGGATTTGCATAGGAGGCAATCCAATTACGAATCGAATTTCGAGTCACCTCGACATCATAATGGGGATCCCAAGTGACATAGGTCAGATTTTCAGCGGATGAAGCCCAATTCTGAAACATAGCTTCTGCATCACTTTCCACAAATCTTCGCAAGGTTAAACGCTCTGTCTGTAATATTTGCGTACCGATTGCTTTCATGACTCTACCTCGCTTTCTGATAGATGATTCTATGTCCAACCTCAATTTAAATTTACTTTGCTTTTTAATTTCCAGGTAATAAGCTAAAAAGGTCCCCCGGACCTTCTTCGCTTACCTGTTTCCATGCTCGGGGTAAAAAGACTAAACTCAGTAACAACTAAAAAACAAGTTTTTCATCTAGTTACTTGACGCAGTCGCTGTCTGGTTTGAAATGCGCTCTAGCAAGCTTTTTCAAACCTAGTCATCGTTGCGGGGGTGAGACGACGAAATCGAACTCTGTGAGTTACCGGACCTTCTCTCACTTTCTTATTCCAAGGTGAGAGGCTGAAAACCTCCACTGGAGGTTTTTCTTGCTTTTTAATTTCAGGGCAAGAAGCTAAAAAGGTCCCCCGGACCTTTTTACTCCCAAAAGTCATCAAATACGGTGATTGGTAGGTGGCGTTTGTGTTGGCCTTTGTGCCACCAGTTTTCGATAGTTGCTTGAGCTTCTGGGCTGATTATTTTTCCTTCTAGGTAGTCGTCAATCTCTTCATAAGTGACTCCAAGGGCCACTTCGTCAGCTAGACCTGGTTTATCTTCTTCTAGGTCTGCTGTTGGGATTTTTTCATAAAGGGCTGGGTCTGCACCAAGTTCCTTCAAGAGTTGTTTTCCTTGGCGTTTATTGAGGCGATAAAGAGGGAGAATATCTGCACCACCATCACCAAACTTGGTAAAGAAGCCTGTGATATTTTCCGCAGCGTGGTCTGTTCCAATGACCGCTCCTCTATGGGAACCAGCAAGGGCATACTGAGCAATCATACGGCAACGTGCCTTGATATTGCCCTTGTTAAAATCTGAAACAGGACTACCTGTCGCTTCAACTGCAGCTGTCATAGCATCTGCAGACTCCTTGATATTCACAACCAAGCTGACATCTGGCTGGATGAAGGCTAGAGCTTTTTGAGCATCTGCTTCATCGGCTTGTACTCCATAAGGCAGGCGGACCGCAATAAATTTGTAGCTGTCATCACCCGTCTCTGCTCGCAGTTCTTCCATGGCCAGTTGAGCCAATCGTCCTGCTAAGGTTGAGTCTTGTCCTCCAGAAATTCCTAGTACAAAAGTTTTAAGGAAGGGATGCTTTTTCAGATATCTTTTTAAGAAATCAATAGAACGACAGATTTCTTCTTGGGCATCGATCACTGGTTTCACGCCTAGTTCTTGAATAATAATCTCTTGCAAACTCATTCTTCTTCTCCTTCACCGAGGGCTTCCTTACGCATCTTGTCAATCAAGTCCATCTTGTCTTGCCATACATCACGCGCCAAGTCCACTGGATAGTGTTGCGGATTGAGCACCCGTTTGTACTCGTCCCAGAGCTTGTCAAATTCCTTACGAGCATAGGCTTGAATATCAGGTAAACTTGGTAAGTCATAGACCAATTTCCCATCCTTAAAAATATCCACCAATAGAGGAACTGCATCAAAATTACGAACGGTCTTTTTGATATAGGTATAAGTCGGGTGGAACATCTTGATTTCTGTCATGCTGGCAACATCTACGCCATCATAAGTGATATAGTCTCCTTCTGACTTGCCTTTTTCACGACTGGTAATGCGCCACACCTGCTTCTTACCTGGTGTAGACACTTTTTCAGCATTATTTGACAGCTTGATAGTATTGCGCATCTGGCCATTTTCATCTTCGATTGCAACAATCTTATAAACTGCCCCAAGAGCTGGCTGGTCATAAGCTGTAATCAACTTGGTACCCACACCCCAGACATCAATCTTGGCCTTTTGCATCTTGAGGTTGAGGATAGTATTTTCGTCCAAATCATTAGAAGCATAAATCTTAGCCTCTGTAAATCCAGCCTCGTCCAGTTGCTGACGAACTTTCTTGGAAATGTAGGCAATATCCCCAGAATCAATCCGCACACCCATAAAGTTAATCTGGTTACCTAGCTCACGAGCCACCTGAATAGCAGCGGGTACCCCAATGCGAAGGGTGTCATAGGTGTCCACAAGAAATACACAGTTTTTGTGGGTCGCAACATAAGCCTTGAAAGCCTCATAATCATTGCCATAAACCTGCACCAAGGCATGGGCATGAGTCCCCAAGACAGGAATGTCAAAGAGTTTACCAGCGCGCACGTTGCTGGTTCCATTGGCGCCACCAATCACCGCTGCGCGTGTTCCCCAGATAGCCGCATCCATTTCTTGAGCCCGACGTGTCCCAAACTCCATCAAGGGTTCATCTTCAATAACCGAGCGAATACGAGCTGCCTTAGTCGCCACCAAGGTCTGGTAGTTGACGATGTTCAAAAGAGCAGTTTCGACCAACTGACATTGAGCTAGAGGGCCTTCCACCTGTACAATCGGTTCATTAGCAAAAACCAAGTCCCCTTCTTGGGCAGAACGAACGGTCAACTCCAACTTGAAATTGCGGAGGTAGTCCAAGAATGCCCCATGATAGCCTAGCGACTCCAAATAGGCAATATCACTATCTGAAAAACGCAGGTTTTCAAGATAACTCACAATTCTTTCCAAACCTGCAAAAACCGCATAGCCATTCTTAAAAGGCTGCTGGCGGAAATAAACCTCAAAGACCGCCTTTTTATTGTGAATCCCTTGGTCAAAGTAAACCTGCATCATGTTAATCTGGTACAAGTCCGTGTGCAATGTCAAACTATCATCTGGGTACATACTTTTCCTACTTCCTTAACTAGAAACACATGAAATTTTTCAAAAACTTTCATGTATTCCAATAAATTAGTACTATTATATCACATTTTAGCTGGATTGAGAAAAGAGTAACAAGCTATTCACCACTCTCCAATTCATCCATATCTTGCTCAAATTTTTTCTGAGCCCATTCGCCATAGCTCTTCAGACCAAGATTGCCGATAAAAACCCAAGGAAGGTAAATAACATAAGTAATGACCCAAGCAGACAGGTATTTAACATTCAAAGGATTGTGCTGATAAATTTCTATGTTGAATTGATAATTCTGTAACATCAAAAGAGCCGTAATAACCAAGGTTAGTAAAAAACAACCCAAAATCGTAAAATGAAAACGACTATAGTAGGTCACTCCCAGATAACGGGCACGATTGAAAAAGAATAAAATTCCTACTATCAGAGTATAGACTAGAAAATTCGGATTAAAAAGAGAGGGAGCTAATACAGCCACCAAATAGCTTAGAAGTACAAGCCCAATGAAGAGGGTAAAGGATTCTGCCCCAGCTTTATTGATTAGTTGTTCTTCTCTTTCGTCAAGTAATTGATAATGAATGAATTTATTTACCATCTTCTTCCTCCCAAAATAGTTGGTCTAAGGTTTTCCCTAA
Source organism: Streptococcus sp. SM5 (assembly GCF_027497975.1). Classification (NCBI taxonomy): domain Bacteria; kingdom Bacillati; phylum Bacillota; class Bacilli; order Lactobacillales; family Streptococcaceae; genus Streptococcus; species Streptococcus sp. SM5. Next base: position 115,031 of record NZ_JAJNSC010000008.1, read on the forward strand.
ACATCTACAAATGGACTGGCAAAGCGAGAGACTGGGATTGTATTTTCCCGCCTCTATCAAACCAATAGTCTGGCGCGTCACCCCCACAGCCTCTGCCAGTTGACCTTGAGTTAAATCAAGCTCTACACGAGCTAATTTTAATTTTAAATTTTTAGCCACCTGCGTCCTCCTTATAGTTTTAATACTCATCTACTCTTAAAAAATCCAAAACCAACACAAGCTGTCAGCTATTTATTATAACCTCATTAATTAGCACTCCAATATTATCTTCAGCCTAAAATCAGTATGTTGGATTGTTTGAAATAAACTTCCTAGTTTACTCTTTTATTTTTGTTTAGTGTTAGCTTTGGTAGGATCTTTTAAACGAGTTTTGATTGCTTGTATTTCTTATTTAGTTGATTTCATATCACTATTATATAATGCTTTTGGAAATGAGTCTAGCATAAGACAAAAACGTGCACACAACAAGAGCAGGAGCATAGCAAGATGACTGATTTTTTGCTGGATTTTAAGTCTGCAAAATAATACTAAATAAAACTAAAATGAATACTCCTTGCTTTTCTTGAGAGTGAAAAAGTACAATAAAATGATTGTAGTGATTACCACAAGATACTGACTAATAGACATCGTATTTGAAACCACAAATACAGGTAAACAATAAAAAGGAAGAAGTTCAATTGCTTTGATAAACAAATCATTACTAGTATTCATCATAATCGTATTTAATATATTAGGGATAAAGAGTAGTAAAGCTACTAAAATACCAAATACCAAGCCACTTTTCAATTTGTATAAATAGAAAATGTAAGATAATAGAAAATAAAATAGGACTAACAAAATTGTATTGACTACAATGGCTACTATAAAATCTAATCCTAAATCACCTGGAACACCCAATTTACTTACGATGACTAGTAGCACAATGCCATTCAAAGCATAAATAATGGAAACTGAGATGGCATATAGAAAATTAGACAAGACGTAAATCATCCGATTTTTCTTTTGATTATAAAATAAACTGATCGTATTGTGGGAAAAATCCCTGCTAATAATTCGGTTAGCATGTATAACAGCCATTAACATACCGAGCATAGCATAAAAATTTGAAATATGCTTAATACCAAGTGATGTCCCTTGAGTCTTTAGAATAAAGAATGTAACCAGTATCGGCGGTATAAATGAGATAATCAAACCGAGATATATTACGCCTGATGAATATAAATCCCTTATATTTTCCTTAAGAAAATTCAATTTATTTAATTTCATGATTATATCCTTCCTTTATTTTGAACGATTTAGATAAATATCTTTAAGCGTCTCTTTTTTAGTTTCAAAATCAACTACTTTAATAGAGTTTTCGTTAAAAAATTTAAAAAGCTCACTACTTTGAATAGTCCCAGACATAGTAATTCTCAGTCCCTCTTCCTGAACAATATCCCCAAATTCTTGTTTGGTAAGGAAAATGTCTTTATCTGTAGCTGATGAAAAAGCTATCTCAAACAAGCAATTATGACCATCTTTTCCTACTTTTTGAAATGTCAAAAGCCCGTTCTCCAAGAAAAGAACCCTTTCACAAATTTCTTCAATATCTTCTAATTTATGACTCGATATTAAAATTCCCACATTTTCATGTAAAGCTAAATTTTTTAGAACCGCTAAAACTATTTGTGATGATTCAATATCTAAACCATTAGTCGGTTCATCTAAAATCAATATATCAGGTTCCGTAACAAGAGTTAGAAGCAAAGCTAATTTTTGTTTTGTACCCAAAGAATAGGTCTTTACTTTTTTATTAATAGACTGAGTCAAATCTAACTCTTGAATCAAACTTCCAAATCTTTCTTGATTGTAGTCAACACCATATAAATTTGACAAATATTTTAAATTCTCTAAACCTGTTTTAGATAAAAATAATTTTGGTTCTTCGATTAAATACCCAACATTATCACTACTTATAATATTCCCTGAAGTCGGTTGATTATTCTGGACAAGAATTTTCATCAACGTACTCTTGCCAACTCCGTTTCTCCCTACTAGACCAACAATTTCACCCTTATTAAGTGCAAAATTTACATCTTTGAGAATGGTTGAATGACCATAATTTTTACTTACATTTATAACTTCCATTTTTTAATTCCTCCATTAATATTATTGGTTTTCTCTTTGATTCTCATTAATTTTAAAAAGTTGCGCCTCTTTTTAACAATATTATATCATATATCTAACTTAATGCAATATATAGATGTCATTTTGTAATATTTTATTAACAAAAAAACTCTCTATCATCTTACATGATAAAGAGTATTCGTTCTTATTTGATACTTAGCTAAGCTCCTCTTCAAAGGATAGAAGTCTAGGTCACAAATCCTTTTGGTAATAGTATCTTTGTCCTGTGTAGGGATAGTCTTGCAAGGTAAAGACTTCCTTGTAGCTATGCCTTTTATAAAAATCTGGAGCTTGAAACTGGTAAGTATTGACAAAAGCAAAACGACAGTTTCGATTCTTAGCTTCAGTTTCTGCTTGTTGCAATAGTTTTGAACCGATTCCTTGCCCTCTCAGTTCCTCTTTTACAAATAAATACTCGATTTCTAGCCAATTTCCAAAAGTCTCTGCTACTAAGCCTGCCAAGAGATTGCCCTTTTCATCTTCGACATAAAGATTAAGCGGCTCACTTTCGGCCTCTTCTCTTTTTGAACGATTATAAGCACGAATCAGATTCCCTATTTCTTGTGATTTATGGGATTCCTTATTTTCCAATCTAAAGTACATCCAAACCTCCTTGAAAACTGATACAGCTTGTATTATAGTCTTATTTCAAAAGACTGTCAAACTAGCAAAAAACTCACCAACCTGAGTTGATGAGTTTCAAATCTATTTTCTAAATTTCCACTGGCTGTAAATCCCAAAACCGATAATCCAGATAGCTGAACCGATTGCTCCTACAAATGTAGACTCTTGTAAAAAGAGGGTTACAAAGACAAAGGCAAAGAAGAGCATGGTTATAGGATTTAGGAAACGATAATGGGGCATGAGATAGCCATCCGCCATAAAGTCTGGTGACTTGCGGTATTTAAGGTGAGCCACCATAATCAAGATATAAATGGCGATATAGACACCTGATGATGATGCCGTAATCAAGGCAAAGGCATCAGAAACACCTGGCAAGACGTTGATAAAGGCTGCTAGGGCAATCAAAACCGCTGAAGCAATGATAGCATTTTGTGGCACGTTATGGCGAGAAAGGGTGTCTGCCTTGATAGCCTTTAAGAATGGGTTTGGCGAATCATGGGCAATCTGGTACAAATGACGCCCTGTTGAGTAGAGGGTCGAGTTAAGGGCAGATGCTGCTGAGGTCAAAACGACGAAGTTAATCAAGGCTGCAGCCCACTTGATACCGGCCAATTCAAATACTGTAACAAAAGGAGAATCAGCAGAAGCAAGCTCACGCCAAGGAATGATAGCCATGATGGCTAAGAGGGCACCACCGTAGAAAAAGGCGATACGCAAAGGAATTTCCTTAACGGCTTTTGGCAAGACCTGACGTGGATTTTTTGTTTCAGAAGTTGTGACCCCGATAAACTCAATCATGAGGTAGGCAAAGAACACCATCTGGAAGGCCATGACAAAGTTGACTCCACCATTTGGGAAGAGGGAGAAATTGTCAGCAATATTAGCCAAACTTGCTACACCATGAGGTGTCTTAAAGCCTGTCAAGACCATAAAGACCCCTGTGGCAATCATGGCTAAAATAGCCACAATCTTGACCATCGCAAACCAAAACTCAACTTCTCCAAAGAGCTTAACTGCAATCAGATTGACCAAGGCTAGAATGGTCAAAAATCCAATCTCAATCATCCAACTTGGCCAGCTAGGGAACCAGAACTGAACATAGTGAGAAATGGCTGTGATTTCCGCCATACCGATAAAGACAACGGATAACCAGTAAGACCAAACTGAGAAATAACCCCAGCCCTTACCCAAATGGCGTGTGATAAAGTTGATAAAGGTATGTTGCTCAGGATCTTGGTAGAGCATTTCCCCAACCGCACGCATCATGAGGAACATAAAAGCACCAGTAATCATATAAATCAGTACAATAGAAGGACCTGTTAGGCTAATAGAGCGACCCGCTCCCAAAAAGAGTCCTGTTCCGATTGTTCCAGCAATAGCCATAACCTGCACGTGACGATTGGTCAGACCACGCTCCATCTTATTTTTTTTCTTCTTTGAACTCATATAGTCTCCAATTCAATTTAAAATGGAAAAAGGAGTGAGTGAAGCGCATTGCCTCCCCACTCCTTTTTTCTGCCCTTAGGCTGTTTTTTCAACCTTCAAGATTTTTACATCGTAGCTGCCAACAGGTGTTTCAATGGTTGCTGTATCACCTGTTTTTTTGCCAATCAAGGCTTGTCCAATTGGGCTTTCATTTGAAACCTTACCTGCAAAGGCATCCGCACCGGCTGAACCTACGATAATATAAACTTCTTCTTCGTCCTCACCAATTTCTTGGATAGTGACTGTTTTACCAATCGCTACTTCGTCTTGGGCAACTGAGTCGCTATTAACGATTTCAGCATAGCGGATTTTTGTTTCCAAGCTAGAGATTTGTCCTTCGACAAAGGCTTGTTCATCCTTAGCTGCTTCGTATTCACTGTTTTCAGAAAGGTCACCGTATGAACGGGCAATCTTAATGCGTTCTACCACTTCTGGACGGCGGACCAATTTCAATTCTTCTAATTCTTTTTCAAGTTTTTCCTTTTCCTCAAGGGTCATAGGATATGTTTTTTCTGCCATTTTTCTCAACTTTCTTTCGATAATATTGAATCTCTATCTGAGATTCTCATTTGTGTAGTCTTAGTTTGAACTACTATTTTGAGTAAGCTTGCTATTGACGTGCTCAGCTACATTACGATCATGTTCTTCTTGAGTAACTGCGTAATAGACTTTACCATCTGTAACATTGGCTACAAAGTATAGGTTCTCACTCTTTGTTTGGTTGATACTTGCTTCAATCGCGTCCTGACTTGGACTATCTACTGGACCAGGCATCAAACCAGGTTTTGTATAAACATTGTATGGTGAATTAATCGATGTATCAATTCCAGCATCATCTGCTAGGCTGATATTTTGACCAAGTTTCCCTTGGGCATACAAGATTGCAATATTGCTTTGAAGTGGCATACCAAGATTCAAACGGTTGTAGAAAACACCCGCAATCAACTTACGGTCTTCAGTCTTAGCCCCTTCTTTTTCAACCAGTGAAGCAATTGTTAGCAATTCATTGACAGTTAAGTTCTTAGACTTAATTGCACTGTAGTGCGGAGTCAAGGTCTTATCCATGGCTGCCAACATCTCATCAATCAAGCTTTCAATAGTTGTGCTTTCCTTGATAGAGTAGGTCGCTGGGAAAAGATAACCTTCCAAACGGTAACGAGCTCCACTTTCTTTCGTTGGCAAGCTTTCGAGTAGGTTTGGATATTTAGCAACTTCTTGACTGATAAAGTTGTCATCTTGCACTTTAGCCAAGAAAGTTTCCGCTGTCAAAGGTTCTTTAAATTCACCTTGTAATTGGCCTACAGCTTGGGCAATTTGATCAATGGTATATCCTTCTGGAATTGTCAAGTTTGCAAGAGATGGAGCCTGAGGTTCAGGTGTACCACCTTTTTGCAGTTCCTTAATGATGTCCTCTGTACTCATGCTCTTTTGCAAATTGTAATATCCAGCCTTCAAATCTGAATAATTCTTATATTTTGCATAGAAAGCAAAAATCACACCGTGTTTAATCACACCAGAATGCTCAAGAGTTGATCCAATCTCTTGGACATTTGATCCCTCTGGGATTTGAACCGTTACATATTCCTTAGAATTTGCATCAACAGGTAGCAAGGATGACTGAACATACTGATAACCGAAGTAACCACCTGCCGAAATCAGAGCAAGGAAAATCAGTAATGAAATGAAGAAAGCCTTCAAATGTGATTTTTTCTTCTTAACAGGTTTAACTGTCTCACGGCGACTACGTCTAGGAACTGAACCTAAGCTATCTGCCGATTCAGCTGACTCAAACAACTCATTATCCACTGCAGGAGTACTAACTTCTTCCTGTTGTCTACTTGTTTTATACGACACCGCAACCTTTGTTGGAATCTCGTTAAATTCTTTGTCTTCGTTAAGTTTTACAGGTTCTACTTTTGGTTGAACTGGCTCGAAAATAGGTTCTACTGGTTCAACTACCGCTTCAATTTTAGGTTCTGCAATTTCTTCATTTCCTGCAATTTCATCCGAAATATTATTAGAACGTGATGGAACACCAGGAGCATTCTTTAATATTTGATCCACAACAGAAAGAGAATTAGCCATCAACTCTTCTGCTGAAGGTTCATGTTCCTGAGTTGAAGGAACTACTGAATCTTCTTGAGATAAAGGAGTTTCAAAACTTGTAATCTCATTTTCTTGCTCACTTCTATCTTGTTTTTTTACTCTCTCTAAATCACGTAAAATTTGCTCTTTAAAGCTTAATTTTTCGTCTTCTCTTGTTTTTTCACTCAAAAGTTTATCCTCCTCGTTGACAATCCATAATATTATATCTTAAAAACGAAAGAAAAGCAACCTAGCATGCTTTTCTAGCTTATTTTTTAGCGTCCCAGATCATATCATACCATGTTTCTCCTGCAAAGGTTGACTGAGACCGGCCTTCATTGACAAATCCATGTTTTTCGTAGTAGGCGATGAGATAGTCATGACAGGTTAGGTTAATACCTTCTCTTTCGTGTTCAAGAGCCAACTCTTTCAAGGCTGTTAGTAATTTCTGACCAAGTCCAAGGCCCTGTGCTTCCTTGGCAATAGAAAGACAGGTCACAGAGATATAACCACCCGGCTCATGACTATAATCTTCTATCTCTTCTGTAAAAGACTGATCTTGCAGATGGCGGTGTGGTCCAACTGGCCCTTCTATATACCCCATGATTCTGCCCTCTTTTTCTGCAACCAGAAACGAGGTCTGAATTTTTCGCAAATGCGTCTCAAAAACAGAGCGAGGAATAGCTTCTTCAATCGAGAAATTTTCTAGTTCAATCTCGACAATCCAATCCAAATCTTCTAATTTTGCTTGCCTGATCTTCATTGTACCTCCAGGTAAAAAGGATTAAACCAAATCATACTATAACCCTGGCTAGCTGCATAAAGGGAAGTTTCTTCATCAATAAAACCGTTCATTTCAAAATAGGATAGCAACTCATCAGGACTCTTCAAACGAATAGCTTTGTAATCCAGCTCAACCGCCACCTCTTTCAAGGCTGCAAGAAGAAGCGTGCCCAAGCCCTGTCTCTGATGGCCAGAGTCAATGACTAAAGAATGCATTTCTAGACATTGCGGATTATGTGGCTGAGGATCGCCTAGAACATAGCCCAGAAGCTGATTTTCATCCCTAGCTAGAAGAAAGGTATCCGCACACTTACGGATACTTTCTTCTAAAATATGGGAAGGTTGCTGCTTTTCAGCTGGAAAAGATGAAGCCTGAAGTTCCTCTATCTCAGCCAAATCAGACTTACTTGCCTGAATGATCTTAATTGGAATTTCCATGGGAAAATCCTATTGAACATTGCTTGTCAAGTTAGACAAGAGTCGCTCAAATGAGTATTCATAGGTTTGGATATCTCCTGCTCCCATAAAGACGTAAACAGCATTGTCATGGTCTAGGAGTGGAGAAACATTTTCAACAGTGATCACTTGGTGTTTCTTAGTGATTTTATTGGCTAGGTCTTCTACCTTAACATCACCATGGTCTACTTCACGAGCAGATCCATAAATTTGCGCTAGGTAAACTGCATCCGCTTGGTTCAAAGCGTGGGCAAATTCGTCCAACAAGGCAATGGTTCTTGTAAAAGTATGCGGTTGGAAGATTGCTACGATCTCTTTGCTTGGATATTTTTGACGAGCCGCATCCAAGGTTGCAATGATTTCTGTTGGATGGTGGGCAAAGTCATCGATAATCACCGTGTCATTGACAATTTTCTCAGTGAAACGACGCTTAACACCGGCAAATGTTTTCAAGTGTTCACGAACTAAGTTCAAATCAAATCCAGCTGTATAAAGAAGACCAATAACGGCTGTCGCATTCATGATATTGTGACGACCAAAGGTTGGAATATGGAATTGCCCCAAGTCTTGTCCACGGAAATGAACTGTGAAGGTTGAACCAGTTGTTGAACGAAGAAGATCACTAGCGACAAAGTCATTACCTTCTGCTTCAAAACCATAATAATAAATTGGTGCATCAGACGTAATCTTACGCAATTCAGCATCTTCTCCGTAGATAAACAAACCTTTGGTAATTTGTTTAGCATAGTCGTTAAAGGCATTGAAAACATCCTCTAGGCTTGTGAAATAGTCTGGGTGGTCAAAGTCAATGTTGGTGATAATAGAGTATTCTGGGTGGTAAGGCATGAAGTGACGCTCATATTCGTCAGATTCAAAGACAAAATATTTGGCATTGGCTGAACCACGACCTGTCCCGTCTCCAATCAAGAAGCTAGTATCTGTAATGTGAGACAAGACATGAGATAACATACCTGTCGTTGAAGTTTTTCCGTGCGCTCCAGCAACTCCCATGCTAACAAAGTCACGCATAAAGCTACCTAGGAACTCATGGTAACGCTTGTAGCTGATGCCATTTTGGTCCGCATAGGCAATTTCGACGTTGTTATCTGGACGAAAGGCATTTCCAGCGATGATTTCCATATCACCGTCTAGATTCTTTTCATCAAAAGGAAGAATGGTAATTCCTGCCTGCTCAAGACCACGTTGAGTAAAGTAGTATTTTTCAACATCTGATCCTTGAACCTTGTGCCCCATTTGGTGCAACATCAAGGCCAAGGCACTCATCCCTGATCCCTTAATTCCGATAAAATGATATGTCTTTGACATGTTTTCTCCCCTATTCCGTAATTCTTGTCAGATTCAACTCTTGGGCAACCCGACGTTCTTGTTCTTTTTGTTGATTCTTTTTATTGTAGATTTGGCTCTTCTTCAGAAAATCATAGTTGTTTTTCTTTGGTCCTGAAGTTTCTTTTGGCTCAGCTTGAGTCGAAATATTGCTCACTTCTTCCGCCAAGATGTAATGAGACTGGGTCAATTTTTGACTATATTTAACAAATTCACCAGGATTTTCCTTTTGGAAAGGCGCAGTAGGTTGATTGCCCTGTCTAACTAGACTTGGCTTAGAATGGTGTCTTGTAGGAGTAATATCCTTGGTCAGATAACTTGCTGATCGTTTCTTTTTCAAGTCCGCACGCGCTTCTTCACGCGCCACCTCCGCATAGCTCTTTCCTTCTTTTTTAACCCCTAACCCAGCCTTCTTAGGTTTCTCTACTGGCTTTTCAAGCGGTTTAACTGGTTTTTCTTCAGTAATAGGGGCCCACTCCAGATAATTCTTATCACGGTATTCTCCCTTGATATTACTGATAAAGTCAGATTCATCATAGAGGTCCATAACCGGCATCTCAGTCAGCATGACCTCATCATCTGAGACCAATGGAAATCGTTCTTCTCTCATTTTCTATTTCCTTTCAACACTTCATTATAGCGTATTGTCTTGATTTTTCAAGTGCTGGCTTCAGAAATTCCCAAAATTTCTCTAATTTCTGCTAGGGTGAGACTACCACGTGACTCTGTTCCGTCCAATACTTGTGACACCAGATGTTTCTTTTGTTCTTGGAGTTCCTGAATTTTTTCTTCAATGGTTCCCCTAGTCACCAAGCGATAGACCTCAACTGTTTCTTCTTGCCCCATACGATGGGCACGGCCAATGGCTTGCGCTTCCACCGCAGGATTCCACCAAAGGTCAACCAAGATAACTGTATCAGCACCTGTCAGGTTTAGACCGACCCCACCAGCCTTGAGGGAAATCAGAAATGCATCTCTTTCCCCTTGATTAAAGGCCTTGGTCATGTCTTGTCTTTCCTTGGCTGGGGTTGAACCCGTGATTTTAAAAGAAGTCAAGCCCAAGTCTGGCAGTTCTTGTTCAATTTTCTCCAACATTCCCTTGAACTGCGAGAAAATCAAGACACGGTGTCCACCATCTGCCACCTGTACCAGCAAGTCTCGGAGACTATCCAATTTGCCACTGGCTCCCTGATAATCTTCCATAAAGAGGGCAGGCGTATCACAGATTTGGCGCAAGCGCATCAGACCAGATAAGATTTCCACACGACTTCGCTGAAATTCCTGATCTGACACTTGAGCCAGACGGTCTCTCATCTGTTGCAACTGAGCTAGATAGATAGCCTTTTGCTGGTCTTCCAGTTCATTCTTATAAACCACTTCGATCAAGTCGGGCAATTCAGTTAGAACTTCTTCTTTCTTGCGTCGCATGACGAAAGGTTTGATAAACTGAGCAACGCGCTCAGCTGGTAATTTCATAAATTCTTTCTTGCTTGGCAAAAGTCCTGGCATGACAATTTGGAAAATAGACCACAGCTCACCCAGATGGTTTTCAATAGGAGTTCCTGACAAGGCAAAGACCGACGGTACCACAAATTGTCTCAAGGTCTGGGCGATCTTAGTCTGAGCATTTTTCATGACCTGAGCCTCATCTAAGAAAAGGAAGTCAAAGGCCATCCCCTGATAAAGATCACTGTCCTGACGGAAAGTAGCATAACTCGTCACATAGATTTGATGGCTCTCAGCAAGAATCTCTTCACGACTAGTTTTCAAACCATGAACAACAGCCACATCCAACTGTGGGGCAAATTTCTTAAATTCATCTGCCCAGTTGTAAATCAAACCCGACGGAGCGAGAATCAAGACTCGACTTTCTTTTGTCACTTGACTGGTCAAAAAAGCAATGGTCTGGAGAGTTTTCCCCAATCCCATATCATCAGCCAAAATCCCACCAAAACCATAATGATGGAGCATTTGCAGCCAGCCGATTCCCTTTTCCTGATAATCTCGCAAATCAGCCTGAACCTGAGTTGCTTGTCGAGGGAAAGCCTCTGGATGCGTCAAATCCTGGGCCAGATTTTGGAATTCTTGTGAAAAAGAAACACGGTCTCGCCCTTCAAAGAGATGGGCTAAACTGTAGGCCAAGGATTTTCGAGCCTGCAAGGAGCCATCTTTTAGTTCAAACTGCCCCAGTTCCTGTAAGTTTTGACGAATTTTCTTGGTTTCTTCATCGAAAAAGTAGACTTGATTAGACGAATCAATATAAAAATCTTGATTATCAACCAAGGCCTGCATGGCTTGGTCAATTTCCTCTTGGGCAATATCTTGAAAATCAAACTGGATTTCCAAGAGACCTCCCTTGGAAGCAATCTGCACTTGAGGACTCGCTAGACTATATAGTTCTTCTAACTTGTCTGATAGGTTAACATGCCCGAGTTTTTCAAAGACTGGGATGATATCATGGAAGAAATGATAGACAGACTCTGCTTTTAAGGCCTGACGCCAAGATTGAAAGTCCGCTTCAAATCCAGCTGCCAAACAGACTTGGAAAATTCTTTCTTCTAAGTCAGCATCACTCGAAAAGGGTAATTCTTCTAGCTCTTGTCGGCTAGATACCTGTCTATCCCCATAATCAAACCGGATTTCCAGACGAATCCGATTATCCTCTTCCCTGTCAAAGTAAAAAGAGGGAGAAAAAGTTTTGATTTGTAGACGTTCTGGAGCTGAGACGTTCCCCATCTGGCTAAAGAGAGTCAGACAGGAAGCCAACTTATCTCGGTCACTGCTATCAAATTGCAGAAATTTCTTTCCATGTTGATCCACAGGCAGCGCTTTGATTTCCTTGAGAAGACGCATCTGCTGGTCTGTTAGAAAATAAACCTGTCCTTTATGGAAAAGTACAGCTCCCTGATAAAAGACATTTACCCTCGGACTATCACTGATTTCCATTTCAAAATAATCCGAGTATTCTGTTACTGTAAAGGCAAAGAGATTGGCATCAGCATGCATATCCTGAAAAAGTAGGGTCTGGTAGCTATCCACTTGATGATCAAATTGAAAATGGGGTAAGGTCATCAATAAATTCACACCCTGCTCAAAAAAGGTCAGAGGGAAAAAGAGGTGCCGACCCTGGTTTTGGAAAAAGAGATCTGGAACCAGTCCTTCCTCCACTAGTCCTCGCAAGAAAGTCAGAAGTTCTTGGCTAGCCTCATCAAAGGATTCCCAAGAAAGAGACTCCTCATAAATCTTGCCAATCATATAAGGTTTTCTCTTCTCAACAACTCTTAAAAAAAGTGGAATATCGCGAACGACATAGTATTTTTGGCTATTGATTTGCCCGATTCTCAGGGTCCACAAGATATGATTGGTTCCTGCTTCCACCTGCCCCACAGCCGATAACTCATAGGCTCGTTCTGATTTTGGAGATAAGATTCGGTCCAAAAATTTGCCACCCAAGGTCACCTTGGTTTCAACGGCCTCTTTTTCTTCATGACCTTCTTCCAGACTCTGCAAGATTTCCTGACCACGCTCATCATTTTTTAGAAAATGCTCTAGAGCTGCCAAATGCACACAGTAGCCCCTCTTTTGGAAAAAATCGCAGGCACAAAAAACCAAATCATCCTCTAAACTATAGCGCAGTTCTTCTTCTGCAACGCGAGCGTAGAGCCGATTGTTCTTTTCCTTGATAATGTCAACTTTACCAGTTTCATAAAGGGCAACGCCTTCGATACGGACTTTCCCCGGAATCAATTTAGCCATATTTTCACCTTTACCTTATCTTTTTATTATACCATATTTTCGCCTATGAAAATAGCCTTCTAGGAAGACTTTTCTCCTAGAAGGCTGGATTTTTAAAGTTTGGCAAAAGTGGTAACGATACGCTGACAAACTTCTTGCAACAGAGATTTAGGCATGGCTACATTGAGTCGGGCATGGAGACTTCCTTCCTCCCCAAAATCCAAACCACGGTTGAGGATAACCTTGGCTTCATTCCTCAAAAGCTCTTGCAATGTTTCATCAGTCAGGTCATAAGCTGAAAAATCAAGCCAAATCAAATAGGTTCCTTGCGGTTTCATGACCTTGATTTTAGTCTCTTTACCAAATAGATCCACCACATAATTGATATGGTCTTCAAAGACTTGCTTGAGTTCCTCTAACCAATCCTTCCCATAGCGATAAGCAGCTTCTGTCGCCAAATAACCCAAGCCTGAAATTTCATGCTGATTATTAGCCAACTGACGTTTCTGGTAAGCCGCTCTCAACTTAGGATTTTCAATGACTGCATAGGAATTTTTTGTCCCAGCAATGTTAAAGGTTTTAGTGGCACTGCTCAAGACGATAGCAAATTCTTTAAAGTCAGGGTTGATGGTATTGAAGGAATGATGCTTGTGACCAAAGAGGGCCAAATCTTGGTGAATCTCATCCGAAACCAACAAAACACCATGTTTTTGGCAGAGTTGTCCAATCTTCTCCAACACTTCCTTTTCCCACACACGTCCACCAGGATTGTGAGGGTTGCAGAGGATATAGAGTTTGACATTCTCTTCTACCAGATCCTTTTCAAGTTTGTCAAAGTCAATCTCAAACAGACCATCCTTTTCCACCAAAGAATTAGTAATCAATCTGCGGTTATTTAACTTGACACTGCGTGCAAAGGGTAGATAGACAGGTGTGTTAATCAAAACCGCCTCATCTTCTTTTGTAAAGGCTTGAATAGCTGTTGAGATAGCTGGGACTACACCCTCGATAAAGACTAGAGCTTCTTTATCAAAGTGGTAACCATGTTGTGTGGCTTCCCACTTTTGAACTTCCTTAATTAACTCTTCACTGGCATAGGTATAGCCATAAACCAGTTGATCAGCGTAAGTTTGCACAGCTTGGCGGATTTCAGGCAAGACTACAAAGTCCATATCCGCTATCCAAGCTGGTAGGACTTCACTATCCGTTTCTGCTTCTTTCCATTTATAGGTATGGTGCCCTAAACGATTGGGCAGGCTTGTAAAATCATATTTTCCCATCTTTGTCTTATCCTTCCAAGGCTTGACGCAAATCTGCAATCAAATCTCTAGCATCCTCAATCCCAATCGACAAGCGCAAGAGGTCATCTGTCAAACCATAAGAATGGCGCACTTCTGCTGGAATATCAGCGTGAGTTTGAGTCGTTGGATAAGTAATGAGACTTTCTACCCCACCCAAACTTTCCGCAAAAGAGAAGACCTTGAGGCTGTTCAAAATATGAGGAATGCGTGTTTCATCCGCTACTTTAAAGGAAATCATGCCCCCACGACCAGTGTAGAGAACTTCCTTAACTGCTGGAGAATCCTTCAAAAAGGCAACCACTTCTTGGGCGTTAGCTGTTGAGCGCTCCATACGAAGAGACAAGGTCTTGAGACCACGAATCAATTGATAACTGTCAAATGGAGACAAGACTGCCCCTGTCGTATTGAGATTGTAGAAAAGTTTTTCGTATAGTTCTAAACTATTGGTCACAACCACTCCAGCCAAGACATCATTGTGTCCTGCTAGATACTTGGTTGCTGAATGAAGAACGATATCTGCTCCATCTTCAATCGGACGTTGGTAGATAGGGCTGTAGAAGGTATTGTCTACCACCACTTTGGCCCCCTTAGCATGAGCCAATTTTGCTAGTTTTTCGATATCAAATTCCAACATCAAAGGATTGGTTGGCGTTTCGATATAGAGGACATCCACATCCTTCTCCAACTCGCCAATCAACTCTTCTTCTGTATTGGCATAGTTAAAATGGAAACGGCCTTCCTGCTCCACTTGGTTAAACCAACGGAAAGAACCACCATAAAGGTCACGGACAGCTAAGACCTTACTTCCTACTGGAAAGACGCTAAAAGCTAACACAATCGCTGACATTCCTGAGCTAGTCGCTAGGGCATAGTCTGCGGACTCAATAGCTGCCAAGACTTCTTCCGCCTTGCTACGAGTTGGGTTTTTGGTACGCGTATAGTCAAAACCAGTAGACTGACCAAACTCTGGGTGCTGATATGTCGTCGAAAAATGAAGCGGTGTCACCAAAGATCCTGTTGCTTCGTCTGACTTGATACCCGCCTGGGCCAAAATTGTGTTAATGTGTAATTCCTTGCTCATACAATACCTCCAAATCTATAGTAACTATTGTACCACTTATTTTCATCAACTCATTTTCTTCTTTTCAAGAGCTAGTTATAGTTTCAAACTATAGACTTATCGAGTAAAGCTAAAAAGAATCCAGAAAAGCTTCCAGATTCTTTTGTGAAAATGATTGCTAGGCCTTACTTAGACTGAAAGAAATCCTGTTGGGCTAAATAGTCATAATGGTCTTTATTAAATTGATACTGGCCCACATGCTGACCAATCTGACCGACATCCACGGAAAAAATATAGTCTTCATTTTGATAGTTCCAGTTCAGCCGAACTGTATTCAAGACTGTCTTATAAGTAAAATCTTGAACTTGATTCCAAGGCATCTCTACGACTTGATTAGAATGATTTTCAGTTACATCACTGATGTCCATCAAGTAGATACCCATAGGTGTAAAGGCCAGAATCTTAGGCTTCACACTCGACTGAACATAGTAACTACCTCCTATAATGAAAAAATCAACAAAGGATTTCAACCATGTCTTTTTCTTGAAAGCCATCAGAAAATTCTTTTGCCCTTCAATGCGACAAGTTGAAAGAAATGATGCAATCTGTTTTTCTGTTGCAAACTCCATAATAGCGCCCATGATGATACCTCCATAACGATTAGTAAATAGGCAAATAAGAACTCTTCACATAAAGAAGAACTTATCATTTGTTGCGTTTTATCTTACTTTTTAGTAGACAGTATCCCTCCTATAAAATTAATTTAATCTATGTATCCTCAATTAGCTATGAGGACCTTCGAAAATAGCTTCTCGCAACTTTTATTATATTCATTATAGCATAAATCAAGTAAACAAAGAAAAAATGTAAACACTTTTCTTCCAAATTTGTCATCATTCTACTAAAAAACGACAGTTTCTTTCGAAACTATCGTTTTTCTTGAAAAATCCTTATTTGACATGTTTTGCCAATTCTTCTTGGGCTTTTTTATTAGATTCTTCTTTTTCTTTCAACCATTTTTCTTTAGCTTTTTCATATTCATCTTTTGTGACTGTTTTATCTTGTACTTTGAGGTATTTATATGATTCAATACCTTTATTACCAGCTAATGAATATGGTTCTGAGAAAGGAACTGTTTTTCTCAATACTGGTGTTCCCCCCTTAGAAATATTTGGAATCGCTAAAGCGCTATCTACCAACCATGCTTGGATCTCAGCATACTTTTCATAGCGTTTTGCAAGATCTTGCTCCTTATTGGCTTCTTCCAGCATTTGAGTGTAGATATCCAGTCCAACAGCCTTAGCCTTATCATTAGATTCACCAGGCTCTATACCCAGATTTTGCAACACTCCACCGCTCTTCACATTGAAAATATCAAGATAAGTTGATGGATCTTGATAGTCAGATCCCCAACCACCGTTGTAAAGATCATAATCCTTCTGAGCTGCTGTCTGAGCCAAATAGCTTGTATTGTCATAATCTTCAGTAGTGAGTTGTTGAATATCAATTACAACATTTTCTGCACCTAAAGCTGCCTCAATAGATTGTTTCATAGAGTTTGCCTCTTGGACACCTTTTTTAGCAGCTTGGTCAACTGTCATGTCCAAGTGAATAGGGAATTGGACTCCTTTAGCTTGGAGTTCTTTCTTAGCCTCTGCAAATTTAGCCTTGGCTTTTTCAGCATTGTAGTATGGATCTTGGGCATCCGCAAAGTTGATTCCTTGCCATTCCTTACCATAATTCACCATCTTAGAGGCTACTACTTCACCAAAGTCTTTTCCGTTGATACTTACGAAGTTTGGAGGAACAACCAAGTTACGCAAAATCTTAGTTGCACCATCTTCTCCCTGAGATTGAGCCCCGTAAGCTGTACGATCATAGGCAAAGTTGATGGCTTGACGGAAGTTTTTGTTAAGAACCGCTTCTTGAGTCGATTTCTTCTCAGCATCACTTGTCTTGGAAGTGAACTT
Source organism: Streptococcus sp. SM5 (assembly GCF_027497975.1). Taxonomy (NCBI): domain Bacteria; kingdom Bacillati; phylum Bacillota; class Bacilli; order Lactobacillales; family Streptococcaceae; genus Streptococcus; species Streptococcus sp. SM5. The sequence continues at coordinate 132,040 of NZ_JAJNSC010000008.1, forward strand.
ATAAGATTTTCTATCTAGATTAAAGTTTAAGAAGTAAGAAGTAGCATCTTGTAAACTATAAATGATATTGTCCTTATTCTTTTCTTTAATTCCTTCAAAACTTGAACTATTTGGATAAAGACGAGCGTAGCTATAAGCACCTTCTACAAAGTTACGAGCCAGTGCATCTTGGTCACTACCATCATAATAGGCCAATTTCACATCATCTACAAAGACATTTTTAGCATCCCAGTAGTTCGGATTTTTCTTAAATTCAATAACAGATTTTGAAACAAAGGATTTCATCAAGAAAGGTCCATTGTACAAAATACTAGATGGGTCTACCTTCCCAAAATCATCCCCTTTTGATTTCAAGAAATCTGCATTGACTGGGAAGAGAATGGTTGAAGTTGTTTTTGAGTTCCAATAAGATTCTGGTCGTGTCAAGGTATATTGAACAGTTTGGTCATCAAGAGCCTTAACTCCGACAGTTGAAAAGTCTGTTGTTTTACCAGTGATATAGTCATCTAAACCAGCAACGGATTCTTGCACTAAGTACAAGGCTTCTGATTTTTTATCAGCTGCATATTTCAAACCAGTTACAAAATCTTGGGCAGTTACAGGAGCATATTCATCTCCATCTGCAGTATACCATTTAGCATCTTTACGCAGTTTGTAGGTATAGGTCAAACCGTCCTTAGAAACACTCCAATCCTCTGCCAAGGATGGAATATAGTTCCCATACTGGTCATTTTCCATGAGCCCATCTACCAAATTAACCACGATATCATTGGTTGTTGCACGGTTTTCTGCTAGATAATTCAAACTAGACGGATCACTAACATAAACATAGTTATATGTTTTTGACCCTGTGCTAGAATTCCCACACGCGCTTAATAAAATACCTGCACTTAACACGACACCCGCAAGTGCTGCATACTTGGCTTTAGACTTTTTCATCTCCAGAACCTCCTGATTTAAATATTTGTCTTATTATACAACTTGAGTTTTATTTAGTCAATAGATTTTTAAGTAAAATTTAAGAAAAATTAAATTACCATCTACAAACTTTAGTTATTATTCTACAAATTAATAAAAAAGAGAATAATTCAAGCATTTCATGATAGAAATGTTCAAATTATCCCTTTTATTTATAAATATTTTTTAAGTTAACTTTAATTTGATTCGTAAGCGATCTGCTTGGGCTTTTCCAATCACCTTATCCAATAAACGGGTACGGAGGCTCATAATTCCATAAACTCCTCCACCCATGGCACCGATAAGAGTTACATATAGAAAACTCCACAAACGTCCACTTGGTTGGAAGACAAATCCCAGTATCCACTGAATAGCGCCTACACCGATGAACATAACAAAAGTCAACAAACTGATTAAAATCGTTCTCCTAAATACCACATTACCTCTCATTCCTGTTACCCTACATAGTTCACGATAAATGAATATAATAGGGATGATAAGAGCGATTGATGTTGAAATCAAAGGACCATAACTGTGAAAAAGATAAATTGTTGGTAATTGCAAGACTAGCTTAGCAACCGAACCATAGAAAAAGTAACGGATTGCTTTACGGTTATGGAACATAGCCTGAAGCATTGGTGACAAAACCATATATACACCCAAAATGGTTGACTGTAAGACTGCAAAGATAAACAAACCTAATGCCAAACCATCTGGCTTCCCGTAAAATATGGTATAAATAGGTTCACCGACCATGACCACTCCCACAGTTGCAGGAAAAAGAAACAATAGAAGCATAGTTAGATTATCTTGAATCAATTTAGAGGCAGACCTCAAATCACCTTTCACATAGTTTTCAGTCAAAAGTGGCAAACCGACACTCCCAATCGAAACCCCAACAGAAATCAAAATCATAGTGATTTTATTAGGATTGGCAGAGAAATAAGAAAACATGACAATTAAGTCTTCATTACTATAGTTGGTAAACCACTTCATGCTATTGATAAAGGTATTTTGGTCCAAGATTTGGAAAAGCTGGATGGCAGACCCTGTCAGGATAAAAGGAATGGCTTCCTTAATGGTGTCGACCAAAAGACGCTTGCTGTTTATCTTATCTCCTGTTTCAAGGACTCTTTTAAGTAATCCTTCTTTAGCAAGGAAATAGATCAAAACTGCAAAACTAGCTACCATGCCGACAAAGGCAGCAAAGGTGGATTGGGTAACCGCTGCTAGATAGTCTCCTGAGCCCATTTTCATAATCATAAAGGTAGCTAAGAGCATCCAGATAACACGAATGACCTGCTCAGCGATTTGGCTCATGGCATAAGGTTTCAGGTTATTCATCCCTTGGAAGAAACCTCGGATAACACTCATAGATGGGAAAATCAAGACCGCCCAAGCCAAGCTCTGCATGATTGGGATCAGGTCTTTCCCTACACCCGACAAGTCTGCTAGCCATGGAGCAAAGACATACAAGACTAGTGCAAAAATAAGACCTAATCCCGTCATAAAGCCTAAAAAGCTCCGAATCAGGGCAAAGCTATGCTCTTCTTCTCGCATGGTATTATACTTGGCCACTTGCTTGGCAACCGCAACTGGAATACCCGCTGTTGAAATCAGCAAGAACCAGGCATAGATATTGTAGCCCATAGTAAAGAGACCATTTGCTGTAGCCGCATAAGACCCCATCCAGATATACCAAGGGATGATATAAATGGCACCGAGTAGACGACTGATAAAGTTACTAGCCGTTAGCCAAGCAGTCCCCCGTAACATCTGGGCCTGCTGGTGATTGTTTTCGTTAGACATAGATTCCTCATTTAATTTTAATCACTAGGAAAAATTCCTCATCTTCCATTATAAACTTTTCCTTGTCACTTGTAAATTTAGGACTTTCGGTTTACAATAGAAAGTATGATTAAGATTGAAACCGTATTAGATATTTTAAAGAAAGATGGTCTCTTCCGTGAGATTATCGACCAAGGACATTATCTCTACAACTACAGCAAAGTTGTTTTTGACACCATCTGCTATGATAGCCGCAAGGCCAAAGAGAAGAGCCTCTTTTTCGTCAAGGGTGCTGCCTTTAAAAAGGAATTTCTGATTTCTGCCATCTCTCAAGGCCTCGGTTGGTATGTGGCTGAAGAAGACTATGAAGTTGGTATTCCTGCTATTATCGTCAGCGATATCAAGAAAGCCATGAGTTTGGTAGCTATGGAATTTTATGGCAATCCACAGGAAAAACTCAAACTCCTCGCCTTCACTGGAACCAAAGGTAAAACAACAGCAGCCTACTTCGCTTATAACATCTTATCTCAAGGGCATCGACCTGCTATGCTCTCAACCATGAACACAACTCTAGATGGCAAGACTTTCTTTAAGTCTGCATTAACAACCCCTGAGAGTATTGACCTCTTTGACATGATGAATCAAGCTGTGCAAAATGACCGTACTCACCTCATCATGGAGGTATCCAGTCAGGCCTATCTGGTCAAACGTGTCTATGGTCTAACTTTTGATGTGGGAGTTTTCCTCAATATTAGCCCAGACCATATCGGCCCGATTGAACACCCTAGCTTTGAAGACTACTTCTACCATAAGCGTCTCTTAATGGAAAATAGCCGTGCAGTCATCATTAACAGTGACATGGACCACTTTTCTGTCTTGAAAGAACAAGTAGAAGATCAAGACCATGATTTCTACGGTAGTCAGTCGAACAACCAAATCGAGAATTCCAAAGCCTTTAGTTTTTCAGCTACGGGTAAACTCGCTGGAGATTATGCTATTCAACTCATCGGCCACTTCAACCAAGAAAATGCCGTTGCTGCTGGACTTGCTTGCCTCCGTCTCGGACCTAGTCTTGAGGACATCAAAAAAGGAATCGCTGCAACCCGCGTTCCTGGTCGTATGGAAGTCCTCACTCAGAAAAATGGAGCAAAGGTTTTTATCGACTATGCACACAATGGTGACAGTCTCAAAAAACTAATCAAGGTTGTAGAAACTCATCAAACTGGAAAGATTGCTCTGGTGTTAGGTTCGACAGGGAATAAGGGAGAAAGCCGTCGTAAGGACTTTGGCCTCCTCCTTAATCAACACCCTGAGATTCAAGTCTTTCTGACTGCTGATGACCCCAACTATGAAGACCCAATGGCCATTGCAGATGAAATTAGTAGCTATATCAATCATCCTGTTGAAAAAATTGCGGATCGCCAAGAAGCCATCAAGGCAGCTACGGCTATCACAAATCACGAATTAGATGCAGTTATTATCGCCGGTAAGGGAGCCGATTGCTACCAAATCGTCCAAGGCAAGAAAGAAGCCTATCCAGGAGATGCAGCCGTCGCAGAAAATTATTTATAAGATAGTAAAAAATCAAGGGAAATGAAACCCTTGATTTTTTTATCTTTATTTAAAAGCGTTTTTCAAACCTTCAACGGCACCTTCTACAGCACCTTTAGCATCTTCAACTACTTCTTTTGCCTTAGCAACTGTCTTTTCTACAGCGCCTTCTGCTTCAGTCTTGCCATCTCCAGTAACTTTACCAAATCCTTCTTTGATAGCGCCTGTTGCTTGTTCCAATTTGTTTTCAAGTGACATATGATTGTCTCCTTTAATTTTATTCCGATATGTGTTACCGGTTACATATAGTTTATACCGAATACTAAGGAAAGTCAAATAATGTGCTCAGAAACAAAAAATCAGGCCAAGTAGAAAGTTAATCTTTCCTTATCCAAATCGATAGCCAACTCATACTTTCCATCTTCATTTTGGACAATATAACCTAGGACAACTAAACTGTCCACAAAGATGTCACGACGTTTCTGCATAAGCTGATCTTTTTTGAGAAATTTTAGCAAAAAAGTTGTCATGTATTTGAGAGCATACTCAGGATTGACATCTCCCAAAATGTCATAGAGTTCCTGCTGTTTTTCTGTCAAAGGATACTGATGTTTGACCTTGTAGAAATAATTGGACAGGGTCATTTTTGATCTCGCAAAGTCCGTCTTTTCAACTAAAATAGCTGCATTGGTTTGATTTCGTAATTCTGTCTCAAAACTCTGATCCAACAAGGCTGGATAGACCGGACTAGCTTCGCTGACAAAAATCTCTTGATCCAGTTCAAGACTATCGAGTGATTCAAGCATAGGAAGATTAAGGTAATAACGCTTATTTTCTCGTAGAATCAAGCCTGCCTTTATATACTCTTCCATGAGTTTATCAACTGCTATATCTGGAAATTGAGCCTTAATTTCTCGCAAAATAACATCCTCATGCTGGTCCAGATAGCGGATCAATTCTCTAAAAAATGGCTGTCTTGTCAAACGAGATGGATTAAAAATCTGAATCATGAAGATTCCTTTCTTTACATTCTAACAGAGGCGATGCTGCCAACTGACTAGGATTGGTCCCAGCTTGGTTCAAAGGGACAGGTAGGCCTAGTTCTCTATAATACTCTCTCCAAAAATCACTAATCTCCTGCTCCCCATCCCCAAATTTCATAGGTATGGTTTCAAAAATCGGTAGGATTTCTGCCATGTACTGGGAACAGTAAAAACCTTCTCCATCTGGATAGAAAGAAGCATTGTAGGGTGCTCCTAGATATTTGCAAGCTTTTTCCTTCACAGACTGGATATCCATTTCTGGGTAAACATAGAGGTCGTACAAGTGATTGGACTCAAAGAAGTCTGCCGGTTCTTGACAGACAACACCAGTCTGTCCACTAGCGTGGTAAATCATCCCATCCAAACAAATCGCAACATGGTTATAGTTGCCTGTGGAAGTCTGGATGGCCTGCCCCATATCTGACTCATCTCTCACAAAAATCAAATCGCCATTTTCTAACATGCTTCACTCCTAGAAAAAAAGGAGCCGAAACTCCTTTCGATATAAGGCAAACTAGCCTTTCCTAATTTGAATTAACACTCAAAATCTTAAGCATTGAAGCTTTCAGTCAATTGAGGTACCACTTGTTTCTTACGTGAAACGGCACCAGCAAGGAAGGCGTGGTTGTCTTCAAGTTTGAAGTTGAAAGCCGCTTCGACCTTGCCCATATTGGCACCAAGAGCCAAGATTTCTGAGTTTGAGTTGACGATATCTGTAATCATCAAGACAAAGTCAGAGTAGCCGTTTGCTTCGTTGGCAGCTTGCATTGCAGCTTCAATTTCTGCTTGACGTTCCAAAACTTCAGCGATATCAACTGTGTTTACTTGGGCAACACGGACATTATTTCCGTTCAATTCAAAAGTCTTAGCATCGATGTCAATCAATTCGTCAGCAGATTTGCTAGCCAAATTCGTACCAGCCTTAAGCATTGCAAGACCGTATTCTTCCAAGTTCACACCAGCCAATTCAGCTAACTCAGGAGCAATAACTTTATCTGTTGGGTGTGTTGTTGGTGATTTCAAAAGAAGGGTATCTGAAATCAAACCTGAAAGCATCAAACCAGCAATCTCTTTAGGCACAGCTACACCATGTTCTTTGAACATACGGTAAACGATTGAAGACGCTGATCCAACTGGCTCCAAACGCATGTAAAGTGGGCTTGCAGTTTCAAAGTTAGCCACACGGTGGTGGTCCACAACACCATAAACTTCTACTTCAGCGATATCTGATACAGATTGTTGGAATTCATTGTGGTCAGTCAGGATAACTTGCTCTGCTCCTTCTGCTTTGGCAGAAGTGATAACACGCGGTGCTTCTACACCAAAATAGTTCAAGACAAAGGCTGTTTCTTCATTTGGAGTTCCAAGAGCAACAGCTTCCGTATCCAAACCGTATGCTTCTTTTGCAAGGTAGGCAAAGGCTACAGATGACCCGATGGCATCTGAGTCTGGATTTTGGTGACCAAATACTAGAATCTTAGACATGATAATACCTCATTTTATTTATTCTCTTTATTGTAGCATTTTTTTCGCTTTTTGACAAAAGTAAGAGGAGTCAAAGGGCTCCTCACAATTCTTCAAAATAACTGATACTCTTCGAAAATCTCTTCAAACCACGTCAGCTTCGCCTTGCCGTACTCAAGTACTGACTACGGCTAGCTTCCTAGTTTGATCTTTGATTTTCATTGAGTATGAGTAAATTTCTATCTTGATTTTCAGATAAAAATCTTTCCTTCTGTGGCCTCTTCTTACGCTTGAGAAGGGCTTCTGCTGACATGGCTTCTTCCTTACTGGCAAAACCTTGAACATAGATAAGTTTGACTGGCAAGCGTGCTCGTGTGTATTTGGCTCCCTTCCCACTATTGTGGACAGCAAGGCGTCTTCTCACATCAGTCGTATAGCCTGTATAGTAAGATCCATCACGGCACTCCAGCACGTACATATAAGCCTTATGATCCATAATAAATCTCTTCAAGTTCAGGCGTATAAGAGCCATCATCATTGTGAACAATGAGAGGTGGTAAGACCTTAAAGCCGCTTGTTGAACCATCCTTGATTGCCTCAATCAAAAGCATATTGGCTTCCTTTTCTCTTTTTGGATAAACAAACTGCAGGCGCTTAGGGGCTAGATTATGCCGTTGTAAGGTATCCAAAATATCCAGAAGTCGATCAGGGCGATGAACCATGGCCAAACGCCCGTTGGACTTGAGAATACTCTGGGCACTACGACAGATTTCCTGCAAATTAGTCGTGATTTCGTGGCGAGCCAAGAGATAATGTTCACTCTCGTTCAGATTAGAATGAGGATCCACCTTGAAATAGGGTGGATTACACAAAATCATATCCACCTTACTTCCCTGGATGTAAGCAGGCATATTTTTCAAATCATCACAGATGACCTCCATCTGCTCTTCTAAACCATTCAAACGGACAGAGCGTTCAGCCATATCCGCCAAACGCTCCTGAATCTCAACAGCCAAAATCTGTGCCTGAGTCCGAGTGCTAGCAAATAGCCCCACTGCTCCATTTCCAGCGCAAAAATCCACTATCAAGCCCTTTTTAGGAAAACGTGGAAAACGTGACAAGAGAACACTATCCACCGAATAGCTAAAAACCTCTCTATTTTGAATGATTTTGATATCTGTCGAAAAGAGCTGGTTAATGCGCTCTCCTGATTTTAATAATTGTTCTTCTTCCATGGTCTTATTATAGCAAATTTATATTAACATTACAAAAGATAGAGATTTCTAACTAGTGCTTCTGATTCTTCAAATGTTGAAGGGCTTCCTTGGTCCAAATTGGCATCATTCGTTTAAGAGGCGCAAAGCCGTAGTTAAAACGGTCGCTTGAAAAGCGTCGCCGTCTCGGAAACTGGTGCTTTTCTTCCTCCAAAGTGCGGATAGAAAGACTAGCTTTCCCTGTAAATTCATCTAAATCCACTACTTGAACTTGAACCTCTTCATCAACTTTCAAGGCTTCTTGGATATTTTCAATAAAGCCTGTCCGAATCTCTGAAATGTGAATCAGTCCCGTATCACCCGTCTCTAGCTCAACAAAGGCACCGTAGGGCTGAATCCCTGTAATACGGCCCTTTAGTTTATCACCGATTTTCATCCTAGTCCTCGATTTCAATTGTTTCAATCACGACATCTTCAACTGGCTTATCCATAGCTCCTGTCTCAACAGCAGCAATGGCATCCAAGACAGCGTAAGAAGCTTCATCAGCTAGCTGACCAAACACAGTGTGACGGCGGTCTAGATGAGGAGTTCCACCTTGGTTGGCATAGATTTCCGCAATCGGTTCTGGCCAACCACCACGAGCAATTTCTTTCTTAGAATAAGGCAAATGTTGATTTTGCACGATAAAGAACTGACTGCCGTTGGTATTTGGACCAGCATTGGCCATAGAAAGAGCACCACGGATATTGTAAAGTTCTTCTGAGAACTCATCCTCAAATGATTCGCCGTAGATTGACTCGCCACCCATACCAGTTCCAGTTGGATCTCCACCTTGAATCATAAAGTCCTTGATAATACGGTGGAAAATGACACCATCATAGTAACCATCCTTTGAAAGTGCAACAAAGTTAGCTACTGTTTTAGGAGCATGTTCAGGGAAAAGCTTGATACGCAAGTCTCCGTGATTGGTCTTAATAGTCGCGATAGGACCTTCTACTGTTTCAATGTCTACTTGTGGGAAATGCAATTCTTTTTCTACCATACCAAATCCTTCTAAGGCATCAAAAATGCCATCTTCTTCCAATGTTTTTGTAATATAATCTGCTTTTTCTTTGATGTTATCATGAGAAATTCCCATGGCAACGCTGATTCCAGCATAATCAAAGAGTTCCAAGTCGTTGAGGCCATCTCCAAAAACCATGACGTTCTCTGGTTTCAAACCAAGGTGTTCCGCAACCTTTTCCACCCCCGTCGCTTTGGAGCCTGAAATCGGCACAATATCAGACGAATGCTCATGCCAACGAACCATGCGAAGTTTGTCTGAGAGACTATCAGGCAAGTGCAAGTCATCTCCTTTATCTTCAAAAGTCCACATCTGATAGATATTTTCTTTTTCATGGAAATCAGGATCTACATCTAAATCGGGATAAATTGGATTGATAGCTTCACTAATCATATCAGTGCGAGTCGATAACTTGGCATCATGACTCCCAACCAAACCATACTCAATTCCCTCTTGCTTGGCCCAAGAGATATACTCCTCAACATCTGATTTCTCAATCTGATGTTGATAAATAACCTGACCTTTTTTATCTTCGATATAAGCTCCATTCAGGGTCACAAAAAAGTCAGGCTTGAGCTCACGAATCTCTGGAACGACACCAAAAATCCCTCGTCCAGAAGCAATACCTGTCAAAATTCCTTTCTCACGTAATTGCTTAAAAACAGTTGGGATTGAAGCTGGAATAAAACCTGTCTTTGAATTCCGCAATGTATCATCAATATCAAAAAAGACAATCTTGATTTTCTTTGCCTTATATCTTAATTTGGCATCCATCTCACTACCTCTTTCAATCTAACTCTTTCCATTATACCATAAAGTAGCTAAATCCCCTATTTTCAAAAAGTTTCCAGTTTTATTGTAAGTCCTTGGATAAGTATAAAACTAAATCATCATCATTTTGACAACTTGCACCCATTTCTAGCGGTTTATTTCTATACCACACACCTGTCCCATCTGGAATATAGCCTCGTTTGATATACAATCTCTGGGCAGGACCATAGCCTAAGTGCAAACCTACACCAAGAGTGACCTTACTCGAAACAAACTTGACTCGTTTTTCTGCTTCTTCTAGCAGTTGATTCCCAATCCCTTGATTTCGAAAAGACTCAAACACATTAAAATCTGATAATTCTGGATAGACTTCTGCAAAAGGACCATGTTTAGCAGAGGGCAAAATGGTAATATAACCTGCCACTACTCCATTCATAGTCGCTACCAAGACTTCTCTGTCGCCACTTGCTTGCTCCCAAAAATAGCTAGCTAAGATTTCTTCTCTAGCAGGCCAACCTTGATTCATAAATCCATGAGATAAGGATTCAATATCAGACTTAATCATATTTCTAATCATACAATTCATCTTTGACTTACCCACCTTTACTCTTTCTATTACCATTATAGCACGCCAAAGTCAGAAAAAAACTATCTCGTGAAAAAAGACCCAAACGGGTCTTAATTCGCTTTCTTTTTTCCGAGCTCATGAAAAAGAGGTCCACCCAGGCCCAACTCGCTCTCTCATTTTAAGGCTCGTGAAAAAAAGACCCGTCGGGGTCTGAAAAAGAGGTCCGCCCGGACCTCTTTTTTAATCTTCGTTTACGAAAGGCATCAAAGCCATTACGCGAGCACGTTTGATAGCTGTTGTTACTTTACGTTGGTTTTTAGCTGAAGTTCCTGTTACACGACGAGGAAGGATTTTCCCACGTTCTGAAACGAAACGGCTAAGAAGCTCAGTATCTTTGTAATCAACATATTCAATTTTGTTTGCTGCGATGTAATCAACTTTTTTACGGCGTTTGAATCCGCCACGACGTTGTTGAGCCATGTTTTTTCTCCTTTATAATTTTAGTTGTCCATTAGAATGGTAAATCATCATCTGAAATATCCAATGGATTTGTTGCTCCAAATGGATTTTCATCACGTGAAAAGTCTGGTACTGAATTTGTAGGTGCTGAATAGTTTGCAGTTGGTGCAGAATAAGCTCCACCTGTGTGACCCTCACGCACACTACGGCTTTCCAACATTTGGAAATTCTCAGCCACGACCTCTGTCACGTAGACACGTTGTCCTTGCTGGTTATCGTAACTACGAGTCTGGATACGACCTGTCACCCCGATAAGTGAGCCTTTTTTAGCCCAATTAGCAAGGTTCTCAGCCTGTTGGCGCCACATAACGACATTGATAAAATCAGTCTCACGTTCGCCATTTTGACTCTTAAATGTACGGTTTACTGCAAGAGTAAAAGTCGCAACTGCTACATTTGATGGGGTATAACGCAACTCAGCGTCACGTGTCATACGCCCTACAAGTACAACATTGTTAATCATAGTTTACCTTCTTACGCGTCAGTTTTGACGATCATGTGACGAAGAATGTCAGCGTTGATTTTTGAAAGACGGTCAAACTCTTTAAGAGCTGCATCGTCGTTTGCTTCAACGTTAACGATGTGGTAAAGTCCTTCACGGAAATCTTTGATTTCGTATGCAAGACGACGTTTTTCCCAAGATTTTGATTCAACAACAGTTGCACCGTTGTCAGTCAAAATAGAGTCAAAACGTGCTACCAAAGCGTTTTTAGCTTCTTCTTCAATGTTTGGACGAATGATATAAAGAATTTCGTATTTAGCCATTGATATGTTCCTCCTTTTGGTCTAATGACCCCAAGACTTTGCAAGGGGTAAGTGAGGTTTGCTCACAATAAACTATTATACTAGAAAAAATTTTTTTACGCAAGTAAAAACACTGAAATAAAAAAGAAGATGACGAATCATCTTCTCAAAAAATACAACTCTATAGAGAGTGATCAATATTTTAGTATTTATCAAACTATAGAGATTACGAATCCGTTTTACTGATTTTTACCAAAGACATCTCGATAGAGCATTCCTGTTCGTAAACTCTCTGCATCTCCTCCTAATCGCTCCACCAACTCATAGGCAAAGGCAAGGGCTGTTGAAGGGCCTCGACTGGTTGTCAATTGACCATCTACCACTACTGTTTCCTTAACGTAGTGACCATCAAGAATTTGCTCTTGAACACCGTCATAACAAGTGTACTGCTTGTTTTTCAATAGCCCTGCTTGATTGAGGGCAATTGGCGCAGCACAAATGGCTGCTAGTTTTTTTCCTTCTTGCTCGAAGTTTTGCAACTCTTGAATCAAGGCCTGATTATCGCACAAATGTGCAGAACCAGGCATGCCGCCAGGAAGAACAACCATATCATAGTCTGATAAATCACCATCAAAGACACGATCTGCTCTTACTTGGATTGCATGCGAACCAGTCACTTGCTCTTCAAACCCAACCATATCACAAGTGATATTTGCCCGACGCAAAACATCTACAACTGTCAAAGCTTCAATTTCTTCAAAGCCCTGAGCCAACATAACTGCTACTTTTACCATGATTTTCTCCTTATTTGATTTGTTTTAATACAACCTTTTTCCGTTTGAATGGAACTTTTCCGCTCTTTTCTTCAGCTAGATTGGTCTGGTAACTCATCGATAAAAGTAAGCCCACACCAATCAGATTACTGATAATAGCCGATCCCCCTTGAGAAATGAAAGGCAAGGGAATACCCGTCAAAGGAAGCAAACCTGTCACGGCACCGATATTCTCAAAGATATGGAAGAGTAACATCATAATTAAACCTGTAGAAATATAGGTGTAGAACTGATTATTTGATTTAAGAGTAATCTTCAACATACGATAAATCAGCATGAGATAAAGGGCGATAACAAGGACAGAGCCAATAAAGCCAAAATCTTCTGCAATGACCGTGAAAATCATATCCGACTCTCTAACTGGAATAAGCAGATTAGAAGCATTAAATCCTTGACCAAACAAGCCTCCACTACCAATCGCAATCTGCCCTTGAGCCTGCTGATAGGTCGTTGTTTGAGCAAAATCAAAAGGATTAAGCCAAGCCAAAATACGGTTGATTTGATAGGTCGGCATTCCCAGTTGATGGAGAAAAGCCCGACCGTCCTTGCTGATAAAAATAGCTAAGAAAGCAGCAATTCCTGTTACAGCAGTCACAAATACTGGGATAATAATTTTCCAAGAAACCCCCGATAATAAAACGATTCCTGAAAAAATGGCTACAAAAACCAAAGCCGTCCCCAAGTCACTTTGAAGTGCCAAAAGAACTAGGACTGGAATGGTAAAGAGAATCATCCAAAAAATTAACAAAAAGTCCAGCGGAATTGTGCGTCTCCACTCCTTATGTTTTTTGGTAAACTGGACAATCACACGGGCCAACATGAGGATATAGGATATCTTCATAAATTCTGACGGCTGGAACAAGGTAACACCATTTACCGATACCCAGTTTTTGGCACCCGTTGATGCAACTAAACTTGGATTATAAAAGACAATAGGTAAGACCATAAGTCCCAAGCCCAAAATATATAGAAAGGGTGTCACCTTCCAAAGAAATTCTGTATTGAAGAGCATGACCACAAAACCAATTACAAGTCCCAAGACAATCCAAGCGACCTGCTGCCCTAAAATGGGCAGAATATTATTTGGATAATCATGACTAACGGCAATATAAATAGCCACCACACCGATAACCAGTAGGAAAAATACTGGCAGGAGCAAACTATAATCGACTCTAGAGTCGAGAGAACGTTTCATATATTCACCTTTCCTCTTTCTTAGATTTTTCATTTTTGTTGTTTTGGAGGAAATCAATAACAGTAGAGGTAATCTGTTTTCTATTCACCTCTCTGATAGTTCTTTCCTTCGCTAGAGCTTGTCTAATCTGTTTACCATATCGTTTATGAACAACACGACTATCCAGTATCACAGCAATGGAAGCTTGTTCCTCTTTTCTAATTGTTCTACCCAAAGCCTGTTTGAGACGAATAATGGCCATTGGCAGCTGATAATCATAGAAAGGATTCTTCTCTTCCTGACGCAATTCATGATTTAATTTTTGTGTTAAAGGTTCTTGGGGATTTTGGAAAGGCAATCGAGGAATTACTTGAATAACGCAAGGATGGGTAGAAAAATCAACCCCCTCCCAGAAACTTCCTGTTCCAAGTAATATTTGTCGCTCTCCTTTTTCAAAACGTTTCTTCAGCTGACTGGGTTCCCCATTTTTATATTGGGCTAAATGAGGATGGTCTAGTAAATCTGACACTGCTAACAGTAATTCTTTAGACGTAAATAAAACAAGCAAAGGCTCTTGAAACGCCTGTAAGGAATGGATAACTGATGTAACCTCTTCTGCATAATCTAAAGGAGAATGTTCAGTTACTAACGGAAAATCATTTACTAATAGAACTTCTTGTTGCTTCTGTTGTAAAGATTCAACTGTAATAAGTGGGGCTTCAGTAAATCCTAATAAGTCCGCTAAAGAAACTCTATTACTGATTTCAAGAGTGGCAGATACGCCAAGCACTCTGCAATCCTCTGGCAATAAATCTGCTAGTAGGAAGCGACCTTTTTTACTTGAGCAGATTAAGACATCCTTACTAGACTTCTCAGCAGTTGCCAGCCAAAATTCACGGTCGGATGTAAAAAAGCGCGTCATATCTCTATACTCAGGAAGATTTAACTCAGAAAAATGCTGGCGTAAGTTTTCAAGAGAATCCAACCACTTGTCATTCTTAAGCCCTGAGTAAAACTGATCTATCAAATAGCGACATTCAAACCCGATACTCTCAAGCAACCGTCTCTGAATAAGATCTTTTTCTGTTTCCAGGGACTTTTGAACTTGTGTTACTAGAGACTCGAGGAGATAAGACTCTTGGGCGAGGTTTTCAAGAGCAATCAGCATTTTTTGAGCTTCATCTATGATTATCAAGCGATTGTTAACAAACTCTGGGTCATCCTCTAAACGTGTTACCAGATAAGCGTGATTGGTTAACAAAAGGCGACTCGATTTAGACCTATCTTGACTGCGTTGCCAGAAGTCCTCAGAAATAAATAAACTTTTTTTTGAAAGTCTTCCATCATGTACAAGTTCAGCTAGAAAATGTTGATAACGATACAGCTGCCCGATTTCATCTAAGTCACCTGTTTCTGTCTCTGTTAACCAAATCAAGACTTGCATTTTAAAGCGTGTGAATAGGCGGTTGGACTCTGGCCTATGGAGTATCTTATAGAAATTATCGAGCTTCAAATAATTCTGGGGTCCCTTAAGACTATGAATATCAATATGAAAAGTATCTTTTAATCGCCTTCCTTCTTCTTGCATAATTTGATTTTGAAGGATTTTGGTAGGAACACTAACAAGGATACCTCCTTCACTTTCCATGCTCAAAGCTGGTAGTAGATAACCATAAGTCTTTCCAAGACCCGTTTGGGCTTGAATAAATGCGGTTTTCTGTTCCTTTAATAACTGCTCAACTTTTTCTGCAAATTCAACTTGCTGAGGACGTTCATCCAAGCCTAATAAGGAAATATTTTTAGTAAAATCCTTAGATAGCTTACGTGGTTTTAAAGACTTACTTTTCTTTCTTAGAAAGAGTCCATGGAACTCCATCAAATCGTGAGAAGAAAGGAGGGACTGTCGCTGATATACTTCTTCAATCACTAAATAAGTTTCATAAAGGAGGTTATCTGCAAGATTTAACAAGGTTTCTAAAAGTCCTTTTGGTAACTGAAAAAGTTTTTGACGCATAAAAAGCAAAAGCTCTGCTGTTGCTTGTGCATCAGAGAGAGCGGTGTGGGCGTGGTCTAACTTAATCCCTAACTCTTGACAGAGAATGCCGAGATTGTACTTTTCAAACCGAGGGTACAAAACCTGTGCTAACTCAACGGTATCCACTCGTGGAGTTCTCAATTCATAACCTTCAAAGAATAGGTACTCTGCTAGAAGATTTGCATCAAACTGAACATTGTGCGCGACAAAAACACCATCCTTAACCAGTTCAAAAATCCTTCCAGCTACCTGTGAAAACTCTGGAGCAACTGCCAACCGTTGATCAGTCAAACCTGTTAATTCTTTTATATGAGAATCCAAGGGCTCATGAGGATTGATGTCAGTCCCAAACTGATCGACGATTTCGCCATTTTCAATCACCACAATACCCACTTGAATAATTTTTGCCTTGCTTCCGGTGCTAGTGGCCTCTAAATCAACAACCACATACCGATTAGTTCTCGAATTCATCATTAAAAATTATATCAAAAAAAGCCCTGTTTGACACCCCTCAACTTCGATAGAAAAATCTCTTTGCTTGAAAAAATTTTTATAAAATGTTTGAATAGTATTATACAGAAAAGGAGACATAAGATGAACCCATTAGATTTGTTTAATCAAGTAAAAGAGCTAATCGAAACAAAAGATTTCGAAGCTGCAAAAACATTTGTTGCAGAAAATCAAGAACAACTTGGAGAATACTTCTCCCAAGCTCAGCAGTTGATTTCTGGTTCAGAAGGTCTAGATGGCCTCGTTGGAAAGATTAAAGGTTTTTTCTAAAAGATATAAAGGCGCCTGAAACGATCAGGTGCCTTTTTGAGATATTTTTTTCATTATTTTAAGAAGATGACTGCTGATTTCCGTCGGCAAGACCACATAATTTTCTTGAGATAGTTCTTGGGCTATGGCTGAATGAAGATGGGTTGCCACTGCCACACGTTCGTAGAGACTGGACTGTCGAAATTGGCCTGCAAATCCTGCAATCATTCCAGCCAGTGTATCTCCCATACCACCAGTCGCCTGATAGGGACCGCCAACCTGTAACTGGTAAAAATCAGATTGACCAACTTGCCAAATACGAGTAGTTGGACCTTTCTCCACCAAAATTATGCCTTGAGGAAAGGAAGTCAGTGCACTAGCCGTCGCAGCTTCCTTTTGCTTTTCAATAGCAATACCAGACAGCTTTTCCCATTCTTTTTGGTGGGGAGTTAGGATAAGCTGGTTAGATGGAAACGGCAAACTTATCCTGGCAAGAATAGTCAAAGCACCTCCGTCTACAATCAAAATCTGATTCTTTTTTAAGCTAGCAAAGGCCTGTTTTACTAGATTTTCTCCAAAAGTATCGTCTTGTAAACCAGGCCCCAGCAAGACAACTTCTGCCTTCTCCAACTGCTCTTTTAACAATTGCTGGTCTTGAAGAGAAAAGGCCATAGCCTCAGGTAAATGACTGTGCAAAGCTGGGATATTTTCCCTATCCGTTCCAACAGTCACCAAACCAGCTCCACTTTTAACAGCTGCCAAAGCAGCCATGATGATAGCACCACCATAAGGATAAGTCCCACCAAGCAACAGCAGACGGCCATAGTCTCCTTTATGACTGGTACGAGAACGTTCAATAATAACTTTTTCTAATAATTCTTGCTCAATCACTTTCATTGTTTTTTCCTCTCTATTCATTATACTATAAAGTTTATCCACCTTGCATCTTAAATATAAATCTCTTCGTTCATATAGAAAAAGAGGGGACAAAGCCCCCCTACTCTCCTTTCGTCCCAACACGAAAGGAAACGATTCCATTTTTACTAGTAAAGACGGGGAGGACTAATTGGCCCTCTCCATCTATTCGACTCATTTATCGATTCATTTTTTATCTTCTACCAATCTATACAACTAGAATGGTATTAGGCGCACAGACTAGTCCTCTTTGCGTTCTGCAGTTAATAAAGCTGCTGACAAGGCCAAGGTAACACCTGCCAAGAAAATAGCTGTTTCTGACTGTTTTTCACCAGTTTCTGGCAATCTCTTGTCTTCCTTGGCAACTTGAACTGGTGCTTCTGGAGTCTGAGATTTTTCTAACGAACTTAGTTTAAACTCTGGTTTTTCTACTGTCGGTGCTGGTTGATTACCTACGGTTGATAATGGACCTGTGTACTCTGGTAATTCGTGTTTCAAGGCCATAACGGAGTTAACTCCACCCTGGAACTCTGGCTTCTCAACTGTCGGTGCGGCTTGGTCACCTACGGTTGACAAT
>NZ_JAJNSC010000009.1:0-137537 GCF_027497975.1 Streptococcus sp. SM5
TGTTTGACGGTTCACACCTTCCAGTTGAAGAAAACCTTAAATTGGCTAAAGAAGTTGTTGAAAAAGCACACGCTAAAGGTATCTCAGTAGAAGCTGAAGTTGGTACTATCGGTGGTGAAGAAGACGGAATCATCGGTAAAGGTGAATTGGCTCCAATCGAAGACGCTAAAGCAATGGTTGAAACTGGTATCGACTTCTTGGCAGCTGGTATCGGTAACATCCACGGTCCTTACCCAGCTAACTGGGAAGGTCTTGACCTTGACCACTTGCAAAAATTGACAGAAGCTCTTCCTGGATTCCCAATCGTATTGCACGGTGGATCAGGTATTCCTGATGAGCAAATCCAAGCAGCTATCAAACTTGGTGTTGCGAAAGTTAACGTTAACACTGAATGCCAAATCGCATTCGCTAACGCAACTCGTAAATTTGCTCGTGACTACGAAGCAAACGAAGCAGAATACGACAAGAAAAAACTCTTCGACCCACGTAAATTCTTGGCTGACGGTGTAAAAGCTATCCAAGCATCAGTTGAAGAACGTATCGACGTATTCGGTTCAGAAGGTAAAGCTTAATCTAGCTGAATAATACAGAGAAAACCTGCCCATTGGGTGGGTTTTTTGGTGTTTTAAGGAAACGATTAAACTAGAATTTTGATCTAAAAATACCTTTTTAAGAGAAAAATTTCAATTTCATAAACTTTAAGCAAACGCTTGCATTCTAGTTTTTATTGGACTATAATAGATTGGTGTAAAGACTTCTGTAATAATATTGAGAAGGTGTAGAAAGTAAGGATTTAGAATACTTGTAGTCAAAAACACAATGTTGCTATTCCTTACGCTAGGGAGATAGATATGGTAATGATAGAAGTGGAACATCTTCAGAAAAATTTTGTGAAGACTGTTAAGGAACCGGGCTTGAAGGGGGCATTACGCTCCTTTATTCATCCTGAAAAGCAGACCTTCGAAGCGGTCAAAGATTTGACCTTTGAGGTGCCAAAAGGGCAAATTTTAGGTTTCATCGGGGCAAATGGTGCTGGGAAGTCGACAACCATTAAAATGCTGACTGGGATTTTGAAACCGACATCTGGTTTTTGTCGGATTAATGGAAAGATTCCCCAGGACAATCGTCAAGATTATGTCAAGGATATTGGAGTGGTTTTTGGACAACGCACCCAGCTATGGTGGGATTTGGCCCTGCAAGAGACCTACACGGTTTTAAAAGAGATTTATGATGTGCCAGACTCGCTCTTTCATAAGCGCATGGACTTTTTGAATGAAGTCTTGGATTTGAAGGACTTTATCAAGGATCCCGTGAGAACTCTTTCGCTGGGACAACGGATGCGGGCGGATATTGCGGCTTCCTTGCTTCACAATCCCAAGGTTCTCTTTTTAGATGAGCCGACCATTGGTTTGGACGTTTCGGTCAAGGATAACATTCGTCGGGCTATTACTCAGATCAATCAGGAGGAAGAAACAACCATTCTCTTGACCACTCATGACCTGAGCGATATTGAGCAACTCTGTGATCGGATCTTTATGATTGATAAGGGGCAGGAGATTTTTGATGGAACGGTTAGCCAGCTTAAGGATACATTTGGCAAGATGAAGACTCTCTCCTTTGAACTGCTACCAGGTCAAAGTCATCTAGTTTCTCACTATGAAGGCTTTTCGGATATGACAATTGATAGACAAGGGAATAGTCTCAACATTGAATTCGATAGTTCACGCTACCAGACAGCTGACATTATCAAGCAAACCCTGTCTGATTTTGAAATCCGCGATTTGAAGATGGTGGATACGGATATTGAAGATATTATCCGTCGCTTCTACCGAAAGGAGCTCTAAGATGGTCAAATTGTGGAGACGTTATAAACCCTTTATCAATGCAGGGGTTCAGGAGTTGATTACTTACCGAGTCAACTTTATTCTTTATCGGATCGGCGATGTAATGGGTGCTTTTGTGGCCTTTTATCTCTGGAAGGCTGTCTTTGATTCTTCGCAAGAGTCCTTGATTCAGGGCTTTAGTATGGCAGATATCACCCTCTATATCATTATGAGTTTTTTGACCAATCTTCTAACTAGGTCCGATTCTTCCTTTATGATTGGAGAGGAGGTCAAGGATGGTTCCATTATCATGCGCTTGTTGCGACCAGTGCATTTTGCGGCTTCTTATCTCTTTACCGAGCTTGGGTCAAAGTGGTTGATTTTTATCAGTGTCGGTCTTCCATTTTTAAGTGTCATTGTTTTGATGAAAATCTTATCTGGGCAAGGGATGGTAGAAGTGCTGGGATTAACTGTCCTTTATCTTTTTAGCTTAACGCTAGCCTACCTGATCAACTTTTTCTTTAATATCTGCTTTGGTTTTTCAGCCTTTGTGTTTAAAAATCTTTGGGGTTCCAATCTACTCAAGACTTCCATAGTGGCCTTTATGTCTGGAAGTTTGATTCCCTTGGCTTTCTTTCCAAAGGTTGTTTCAGATATTCTGTCCTTCCTGCCTTTTTCATCCTTAATTTACACTCCGGTCATGATTATCGTTGGGAAATACGATGCCAATCAGATTCTTCAGGCGCTCGCTTTGCAGTTTTTCTGGCTCTTAGTAATGGTGGGCTTGTCTCAGTTGATTTGGAAACGAGTCCAGTCATTTATCACCATTCAAGGAGGTTAGTATGAAAAAATATCAACGCATGCATCTGATTTTTATCAGACAATACATCAAGCAAATCATGGAATACAAGGTGGATTTTGTGGTGGGGGTTTTAGGAGTCTTTCTGACTCAAGGTCTGAACCTCTTGTTTCTCAATGTCATCTTTCAACATATTCCATCCCTAGAAGGTTGGACCTTTCAAGAGATTGCTTTTATTTATGGCTTTTCCTTGATTCCTAAGGGGTTGGACCATCTCTTTTTTGACAATCTCTGGGCGTTAGGTCAACGCTTGGTTCGAAAAGGAGAATTTGACAAATACCTGACTCGTCCTATCAACCCTCTCTTTCACATCCTAGTTGAAACCTTTCAGATTGATGCTTTGGGCGAACTCTTGGTTGGTGGGATCCTACTAGCGACAACGGTATCTAGCATTGCTTGGACTCTTCCAAAATTCCTGCTTTTCCTAGTTTGTATTCCTTTTGCGACCTTGATTTATACTTCCTTGAAAATCGCGACAGCCAGCATCGCTTTTTGGACCAAGCAGTCAGGAGCAATGATTTATATTTTCTATATGTTTAATGATTTTGCCAAGTATCCGATTTCCATTTACAATTCGCTTCTTCGTTGGTTAATCAGTTTTATTGTACCTTTTGCCTTTACGGCCTACTATCCTGCCAGCTATTTCTTGCAGGACAAGGATGTTATCTTTAACATTGGTGGTTTGATGTTGATTTCTATGGTTTTCTTTGTCATTTCCCTTAAACTTTGGGATAGGGGTTTAGATGCCTACGAAAGTGCGGGTTCTTAGCATAGATGTTATCAAAGCCTTGTCTCAGGACAGGCTTTTTTAACAGAGATGAAAATTTCTTGACACCTATTCTTAGAGTGCTATACTGTAAGTGTAATCGCCGATTTAGCTCAGTTGCTAGAGCAAGGCACTCGTAAAGCCTAGGTCACAGGTTCAATCCCTGCAATCGGCAAAGTGAAGAAGCTCAAAGCCTTGTCTTGGGACAGGGCTTTTTTATATGTTAGGAACATGCCTTGAAGCTAATTCTAGAGTGTTAAACTAGATGAAAAAAGAAGCAATAAGATGTAATTCAATTGCAGTTAGTCTAAATGAATGAAAAAGATGGGATAGCACCTTAGAATCAGATCTTGTAGGTTTTTCTTTGATTCCTATTATAGGAATTATTGGAAAGATAGTGTAAAAGGAATTTTATAGAAAATTTTTTTCAAATAAAATACTGATAAAGTACAGATATTGAGAGCGTTAGATTTTTGGTTAAGCTTTGAGGGGCGGTTCATGATAAAAATTTTTTTACATTCATGATATAATATGGCTATATTCACATGTTATAGGAGAATATTCATGAAAAAACGTACTTTGCTTTGGTTAGTTTTAGCCCTTGTAATTTTTGGAGGAGGCGCATGGATGGCACAGGCAACAAATCTATTTGGAGGAATAGCTCTGAGCCCACGGGCTAAGCAGTTGGCTTATCTGAAGGAGCATGAAGAAGATATGGCTGATTTTGTCAAGTCTTTAAGTCCTAAAGTTGAAAGTGTTCAGTTTGATTGGGATAGTATGAAGGTTGGTCAAGTAGGAAATGGAACTCCTCAAGGTGGAGGCTATATGTTGACACTTAGAGGAAAGGTAAATAATAATGATAAGACGAAATTCATGGTTGGATTTTCTTTAGACAATGATGCAAACAGTATACCAAAGGAATTTGGAATTTATGAAATGCAGCCTATAAGAATTTATAGGGATGGGGGATGGTATTATTATGACTAATAGTAATTTAAAAACCTTTGATAATTTTTATGCGAATTTAGCACAGTCAGCTTATTTAGGAGAACATTCATGAAAAAACGTACTTTACTTTGGTTAGTTTTAGCACTTGTAATTTTTGGAGGAGGTGCATGGATGGCACAGAAAACAAATTTATTCGGAGGAGTATTTCTTAGTCCGCGAGCTAAGCAGTTGGATTATTTAAAGGAACATGAAGAAGAGATTAAGGAGTTTGTAAAATCTTTAAATCCTAAAGTCGAATCGGTTCAAATAGATTGGAAACAGACACAATGGGATAAGATAGGAAATGGTACACCTCAAGGAGGAGGCGATATTGTTCAGGTTTATGGAGGATTTAATAATATATCAAACTCAAGCTGGAGTGTTATTATTAAGATTACAGATGGAAAAATTTTAATTAATTCTATCGGAATTGGTAGTCCGTTGCGTATTGGGGGTAAACTGCTTGACTAATAGTAATTTAAAAAATTTTGATAATTTTTATGCGGATTTAGCTCAGTCAGCATATAGAGGACGACCGAATCTTTTTACATATGAGAGACTGAGTAAAGAAGAAAGAAAAATATTAGATTCAGGAGAAGCGTTACAATTTGACTTCTCTAAAGACATTCAATCTTACAACGAAATTACAAAAGAGTTGGAAATCACTAAAGGAGGTAAAAAACTTCCTCATGACGGTAAAGTCTACTTGCAGCCAGATCCTGATTTACATACTGTGGAAGATAAGATAAAACTCCAAGTTGGTGATCCTGGCGGAGGGGTTCACCAAGAAGAGCCTCCTATCAAGCTCTATCAAAAAGGGCTTTTAACGGATGAGAAAGCTGGTTTCAATGCCTACTACTTAACGGATACGCCAACCTTGACTAAAGATACTACGAAAACTTATATGGCTATCCGCGGAAGTGATGCTATTAGTTATGAAAATTGGAACGATTGGATAGACAACGATGCGAAGTTTGCCCTCAACCACATCCATACCCCGCAAGCCAAGTTAGCGACGGCAGGTATGAAAGCTAAAATCGCAGAGATGCGTGAAAAGGCTCCAAATGCTACGATGGACATCACAGGTCACTCCCTAGGGACCATAGTTTCTGCGCAAGGAGTAGCTGGCCTCACTGATGAAGAACTGAAGAAAATCGGCAAAGTGGTCCTCTTTGACGGTCCAGACACGACAAAGAGCTTAAAGGAAATGGGCCTCAGCGATGAGAAAATCAAAAAGATTAGCGAAAAGATCGAGTATTATGTCAATCCTTTTGATATCGTGGGGATGCTTAATCGAGAACACACCATTGCCAAATTACCTGGTGACTCCGATGAACCCCTTAAGAAACCCGTCGGTAAAGTCAATGTCCTCGTCCCCTTGCATTATACTCAGATTACTGATCCCGAAAGCTCCCATGACTTTGGTGTTTTCCAATCGGATGGAAAGGGAAATTTGTTGACCGCGTCTGAGGATTTTCACCCAGAATTGCTCAGGGCAGGTGAAAAGCTGTCTCGACTGATTGCGACATCTTTAGATTCTCTCAGGGCTTTAGGAGTTGATGATAATGTAGCCTCAAATATTTTGAATGCCATTATGAGGGGTGAGGCTCTAACAAAGATGGCTATCGGTTATGCAGTTTACAAGAATTATACAATAGAATATAGTAAAATCGTCGAAGAAGCACGTCAGGAATCTATAAAATGGGATCGAGAAGCTATTCCTCGTTATCAGGAACAACTGAGAAGTGGCAATCTTTCAGGAAGTCAAAGAATCTTGGTTCGAGCTCAGTTGCTTCAGACAGCAGCCCAGTTAGCAAATTTTGACATGGAAGACAAAGTTAAATCCGTGAAAACCTTACTTTCAGACGCTAAGGAAGACATTCAAAATATAGTAAAGGAGACAAGGTCAACAGCATTTGACATGGTTGGATATTTGTCAAGCTCAGAAGTTACGAATCTTCTTTCTGGTTTTGATACAACAAGCTTTTGGGATGAAGGCCTTGCTAGTGACACGAAGACAGCAGCAACATCCTTCCTGACACAAATCCAGCAACTGGGGGAGAGCTTGGTCAAAGCTAGTGGCTCCTTTGAGACCATAGATAGAGATAGTGCTGAAGATTTTAATAATCTATTGGCGGATGTAAAGCAAACATGGAGGGGAAAAAATGGTAGTCCTAACGGATGAGGATACTTTAATTACAAGAGAGCAACTCGACAGAGCCTTCAAAGAAAGAATGAGGGAACAAGAACGCCAAGCAGTCAGGGCCTTGGTAACTGCAAAAGAGTTGTCAATCCTTGCTAAAGGAGCTGAGTTAGCTAAAAAGTTGCAGGAAGCGGCCGCAGATATGCAAGAGTACGCTTCTAAGACCTATGTGAACAATATTAAGGGTGGATTTGAGGGAAAGGCTGCAGATGCTGCAGAAACTTACTTGACACAGACCTTGCAAACACCTACTTTACAGAGTCCGATCAAAAGCTAGGAGAAAACTGGTTATGGATAAAAAGGTACTTCAGAAACTAGAGGATGAGCATAATCGTAAATTACGAGACTTAGAACGTTTGGAGATGGATTTGGATGATGATTTCCACAAGTTTAGTAGGGAGACGGATCATCTCCTAGAGGCGCTTTCCTATGCATGTAGAGATAGTAGTTTTGCTGAAATTCAACCATATATCTTTGAGATAGAGAACAATTTAGATAGCTATCATCAACTTTATAAGAATCGTATAGAGAATGTACTGGAAGCTCGACACCAAGAGAATAAAAACTTTTATCGAAAGTTAGAGGAAAAGGATTTTTAACGAATAGACCCTTAATCTAATACAAGAGAATTTTTTTGATATTTTATTAGTAAAAAATGGTGTAAGCACTTGTAATTTGTGGCACTTATTGATATAATAAACTTACAAATAACTTAAAGGAGTTTAATATGGCTTTAATTCAATTAACAACAGAGGAACTACGTACTTCTGCTCAAAAATACACTAATGGTGCTGAAGAAGTAAGAGAAGTACTTCGCACATTGAGTAACGAACAAGAGATTATTAGAGAGAACTGGAAAGGTGCTGCTTTTCAGAGCTTTGATCAACAGTTTACAGAATTATCTCCAAAAATTGAAGAGTTTGCGGCTTTACTTGATGCAATCAATGCGCAATTGTATAAAGTTGCTGAAATCGTTGAGCAAAACGACCAAGAACTTGCATCACAAATTCATTAATTTGTTATAAGTGGCTTTAGGAGGGCGAGAGCCTTCCTATTTTTTTTAATGGAGATGATTAAAAGGCAAATGAAGAAGAATAGAATATATAAATATGTAGGGAGTAGTTTGCTAGCCCTATTGTTGCTCTTGATGATGGTTCTTTTGAATCTTTCTGTTCAAAAGAATACGACAATTAACAATGAGAATAACGCGAAAGTAAATCAGCAGACCAAATTAAATGTGGCTATTGTAAATGAAGATAAGTCTGTCTATGTGGATACAAAAGAGTATAATTTGGGGGCTAGTTATGTAAAAAACATCGAGCGTGATAATTCACAAAACTGGTCCGTTGTTCCTCGTGGAGCAGCAGATACCGGATTAGAAAGTGGGAAATACCAACTCGTTTTAACAATTCCTAGTGACTTCTCTGAAAAAATACTTGATATTAACAGTATCAATGTTGATAAGACAACCATTAATTATAAGGTCAATGCCCAAGGAAATTTGCAGGTGGAAAATGATGCAAATAAACTAGCAAAAGACATTGTTGCTGATTTAAATGGTCAATTAGTTGACATGTATATGGCGAGTATTTTGAGCAATCTTTATACGGCGCAAAAAAATGTGCAAGCTAGTTCACAGATACAAGCAACTAATATCGGAAACTACCGTACAAACTTATATGGAACAGCAATTAACTCTAAAAATATTTTCCCGACTCTTTACAGTATGTCTAGTTCTTCAGTTGATGCAAACGGTGTCTTAAAGACAGGTTTGGAAAGCTACTTACAATCCTTTAATCGCTTTGATGAGTCGCAGGTTAAATATAACAACACTTTCAGAGAATTGTCTAACAATAAGGAACAAGCAAAGCAGAATTATGCGGACGTCATAGAAAAGCTTATATCTAAGAGTAGGGATGAGGTAAAGGAACAGGTTGATTCTTATAAACAAGAATTAATGGAAACCCAAAAGATTCTAAATTCCAAGATAGAAGGTCAAGTAACCTCCTCTGATGTAATGCAGCCTGAAGTTGGATCTTCCTATAAAACAGTCGCAAAAGACATCAGCGAAGAGATTGTTAGTTTACAGACCAATCTAACAAATGAAAGAACGAAGTTTGAGAATCATAAAAAAGGTATTCGTGACTTCATTGATGAGAAACTAGCTTCTTACTATGGAACAAGTGAGAAGACAATCACTCTCGGTCGATTTTTGGATAAAGCTGCAAACAAGGACCTAGAGAAGGCTGAAGAATATCTCAAAGAGCAGCTGGTTTCTGCAATCTCAGAATTACCAAAAGAAGATTTTAGTGGAAAAGAATTTAGTGGTTTTGGTATAACACCAATCACAATTCCTTCTGTAAACTATACAGATTTAAAAACGATTAAAGAGCCTAGCGACGAGATTTCTTTGGCGGACTTGAAGAATCTGGAAAATAAGGCGATTACTAGTACAAGTGCTGTTGGACGAACAGGAACAAAGGCTAAGGTATCATGGAAGGCTGGAACAGGAGTGACGGTTCATTCGGTCACTTATGATGGCACACCAGTTGAGTTTGGCCAAGAAATTGATTTGAAGACTGGTGGGACTTTCAAAGTAGCATATAGTCTTGCAGAGGCAGCTCCAGCTCCAACTCCGACTCCAACTCCGACTACAGGTTCAACTGGGGGTCCAAGCCCAACTCCAAAAGCGGAGCCAGAGACTATTGATATTTCCTTGAATGATGTTCAAGCAGTCAGTGCTCCCATAGATGTCTCAGCCGTTCAGCAAGCAGCAGTGACTTACGGACAAAAGGTTCAGAAAATAGCCTCTGCCTATCAAAAGGTAGAATCACTAAAAAAAGCATACGATACCGTCAGAGGGTTAAAAAATAGTGATGTGTCTAAAGCATTGTCAGATATTTGGTTCGAAGCTATTAGTTCAAATCTTAAGAAATACGAAGAAAGCCTAACTAAACCTGACAACACCAAAGATACAGATGGTGCTAAGGATAAGGTAGATAAAGCCTTAGCTAAACTGACTGAGTTGAAGCCTATCCTAGAAAAAAATGTTAAGGAAGTTTTAAATACTAACAAGGATTTGAATGATAAAATTAATGAACAATTAGACCTATTCAAAAAGTTTGGCGAATTTGAGAAACAAGCGAAAGAGGGTACCGTTTTTCAAGATATAGATAGGGATTTAAAATCACTCGATGAAGATTATAAAAATCTCTTCACTAACTCTTCTGCTGTGAAGGAGTCTTCTCAAAGCAATGTCAAAGCTGCAGAGTCTGTAAAGGAGACTTTAGGTAATTTCAATCGTGAATTGTCAAACGCTCAAACAAGTACTGAAAAGTTGTCACAAGATGCTGACTCCTTGATGACGCAGTTTAACGAAGAATTGACTAATAATGGAAACTTTGTAGAATCCTTTGTGAAGGTTCTGAATAATGCCTATCAAAATGGGGTACCAAACGAAGTATTGTTGAACTTCTTATCCAATCCTGTTACCCAAAATGCTACTTCAGTAAAAGCTACTGTCAATGTTTACCGTCCATTTACATGGATTTTACTATTGGAGATTGTTAGCCTCTTTACAGCCTATCTGTTTGCAACGCAAAATATTGTTCGTAAGGTCAAAGATAAATTTAAGCTTGACAAGTTGCATGATACAGATATTATGACAGTTGGCCTACTATCTATTTTAGCTATAATAGTTGGTCTAGTCGTTGGTATTGTATCGAGTGCTCAACTTCACGTTGGTCGTGAATATCAACCGTCATGGGTATTGCTAATTGTTTTAGCTGCTTTGGTACTGATTCAAGGGCAGTATTTATTACTTAAACATTTCCGAGTAATTGGAATGGGTCTTGCCTTCTTTATGATGATTAGCTTTGTCTATCTATCAAATGCAATTGGGACGACGGCCAGTCTAACAGGTTTCCCAGCCTTCATCAAAAATCTTAATGCTTTATCAATATTAGAAGCTTTCCTTTCAGGATATTTTGATGGACAACCGGCAAATATTTTAGCATTTATTGCAATGATGATTGTCGTAGCTGGATTACTTGTTATAAATATTTTTATCAAAGAAAGAAGCTTTTGGCCTCAAGTATTTCAAACTGAGAAAGAATAGGAAATGAAAAAAATAATTCTTTTACTTCTTACCTTAGTAGCATGTGCAGCAGTCTCAATGGCTGCTGCAGATGATTTGAAGGATAATCGTTTACAGATTGATGATTCTCGACTTGAGAAAAAAGAGGGACTTAACTTTGGTCTACAATCTGAAGAAACAAAGGAGCTTTTTAACGAAGCGACCCAAAAGAAGTTGCAAGACATGCAGCAGCATCAAGAGGAACAGTTGATCACAGAAAGGGGCCAACTGTTTTCTGCTATACAGGGACCAGTTAAAAAAAATCCTGCAGAGCAGTTGTTTCAGCCAAATTCAAAAATAACATCTAAATTTCAAACAAATATTGGTCAGTTAGAAAAAGATGGTTTGAGTGATTTTCTTCCGGAGTTAGCCTATATATCATTGTTTTTATTACTTTTCGTAGCTACAGCTGTGATGAGTTATCGCCTTATGGCCGAAGGGATAGAATAATGTTTTAGCAAGTCCGTCTTAACAACTTAGTAAGAACAGAATCATATACAGGAGGTACATAAACAGTGGAGCAACATATCAATATTACTCTACGCTTGAAAGAAAAAGATGTGGATATTCGCATTCCTAGTCGGATTGAAGTGCGACGGTTAATCCGAGAAGTGGATACGATTTTTACTCCAGGTAAACAGAGAAAAAAATATCAACTTAGAATTGTCAACAAAGGATTATTGATTGATGAAGGAAAACAACTATCTGATTATCCAATGACAACAGGGGATTTAGTAGAGATAGAGGAGATTTAGGTGACTGAGGAAAAATTTATATTTGGCGAACAGCCGTTTGTATATGAAAAAAATGAAACAACTTGGAAATTGAGCCTTAAGCGTTCAGATGTAGCGAGTCAAGATTTACGGGAACTGTTACTGTTGGATTTGCATCATCCGTTCTTTTTGGAGCAATCGATGGTCTCTGATGAGGACAGTGTAACCTTCTCCTATCAAGTCGAAGCTCATGGTTTGACTTATGAAGAAATAAAGAGCCGTACCATTTCGGAGAGAATTCGTTTGGCCCTAAACGTTTTTCGTCTAGAAGGAGCCTTGGAGTTGCCAGTGACCTTCCTTTTGCATCCAGTAAATCTCTTTATTACCAAAGATGCTCAGGCTAAGATTGCTTATCGTGGAATTCCTGGTCTGATGGTTCCTCAATCAATATCCTCAGAAGATTTTCTACGTCAGGCTAAGTGTTTTACCGTAACACTATTTAGTGATTTTGACTTTATGGACCTTTACAATGGGT
The DNA here is from genome assembly GCF_027497975.1 of Streptococcus sp. SM5. NCBI lineage: Bacteria > Bacillati > Bacillota > Bacilli > Lactobacillales > Streptococcaceae > Streptococcus > Streptococcus sp. SM5. The sequence goes on from NZ_JAJNSC010000009.1 coordinate 12,022, forward strand.
CCTTGGAATTAGAGACCTTGCCAGACTTTTTAAATGACCTGTGTCAGGCAGATGATATTGCAACAGCAGTTACTATTTTGGAACGGTATTATGTAGAGAAATCTGCGAAAGAACAGGCGGATTTAGTATTGGTTCCAAGCAGACGACACCGAGTGTTTAAATTGGCAACGATTTGGTTGACAGCGAGTGTTGTTTTGTTGATCGTTCCGCTTATCTATTTGATTTTCATGCAAAATCCTTTCAAAGAAAAGATGTTGCAGGCGGATACAGCTTTTATTAAAGTAGATTATAGCGCGGTTATTACAGAATTAGAGGGAATTGCTCCTGCTAGCTTGCCTAATACGCAGAAGTATGAGTTAGCCTTCTCTTATATTCAGGGATTGGAATTTTCTTCTGAACAAAAGAAGGTCATTCTGAATAATGTAACCCTCAAGTCTGATGAGCTGTATTTGACTTATTGGATTCAAGTTGGGCGAAATCGCTTTGAAGAGGCACTTGATATTGCCAAACGGATTAACGACAGTGACTTGATTCTCTATGCTTTGACTCAGGAAATCAAGCAGGTTCGGGAAGATGGTAAGTTGTCAGGGAAAGATCGTGAAAGTAAACTGAATACTTTGGATAGTGAATATAAGAAATACTGGGATAGCCGAAGTCAGCTATTAACAAGTGATTCTAGCTCTAATGCATCTACTAGTTCTAGTCCTAGTTCACAAGACAAGCCTTCTGAAAGCAAACCTTCATCTGAGAAGAAAACTAGCCCTAGCAGCTCCTCTAGTAATTAAGGTAGACCAAGGAGAGAAACTATGAAAAAACAAATCATTTTCTACAGTCAAGGTCTGCGTTATGAAGTAGAACTGAGTGCAGCTAAGACGGTCTTGGTTGGGGCTACAGAAAAGGCCCAAGTCTACCTTCCTCAACAGGAGAGTCCGATTCAGCTCAAGCTTGACGGTGACAAGATCTTTTATCAGTATGAGAACGAAGCAGGATTATTGAAAGATGGTCTACGTTTGGGTGAGGTTGTCTTTTATATCCGAGAAGGGGGTCCAAGGGTCTATGATCTTTTGGATTTATCAGAGTTTCAGATTGGTTCTCATAAAGGTGCGTTGATCACACTAGATGAAGATGTCGAACTCTTACTCCAAAAATCTCAGAATCAATGGATGCTAACTCGATTAAAAGGCGCATTTTATCGAAACAATCATCTGGAACAAATGGACCAGCAATTGATTGGTTTTGGAGATGAGTTGAGTTTAGGAGCGGTGACAATAAAGCTCTTTCCAGACGAAGTATGGGTTTCGGGACCAGCTCAAGTTGGGAGACAACTAACGCTGAGAGAACCCTCTCGATATGGTTTTTATGAAGATTATCCAGATTATCACCGCTCTCCACGAATCATTTATCGTGGAAGTGAAGATAAAATCTTGATTAACCCTCCAGGTCAAGAACCAGCTAAGCCAAGTGATGAACTGTTAAAGCTAATCGTTCCTCCTCTTACGATGGTCGGGGTAACCGTCTTGATCACCTTGGTTCAACCTCGAGGGATCTATATTCTTGCGACAGTAGGGATGTCCATAACCACAATGATTTTTTCTATCCGTGGTTTTATCAAAAATCGTAAAAAGTACAAGGCTGATAAGAAGGAACGGATCGATCTCTATCGTCTTTACCTGAAAGATAAGGTAAAGGAATTGACTCGTCTGGAGCGGGAACAAAAAGAAGGGATGCACTATCATTTTCCAACTATTTTAGAGTTGACGGACTTGGTTGAGAGTTACAATCACCGGATTTACGAAAAAACTCCCTTACATTTTGACTTCTTATACTATCGTTTGGGACTCGGGAAAATACCGACTAGCTATGACTTGAAATATGGTCAACAGGAGCGCAGTGGTAAGAAGGATGCTCTGGAAGAAGAGGGTTATGCTCTCTATAGTCGTCACAAAAAAATTCCGGATATGCCGATTCCGGCAAACCTTAGCCATGGACCGGTTGGTTATATTGGACCTAGAAATCTCGTCCTAGAACAACTGCAGCTTTTGGTGATGCAGTTAGCGACTTTTCATTCTTATCATGATGTGCAGTTTATTACGATCTTGCCAGAAGAGGAAAAAGAACAATGGTCTTGGATGCGTTGGCTACCTCATGCCAAACTGCAAGAACTCAATGTTCGCGGTTTTGTCTACAATCAACGGACACGAGACCAGGTTCTCAATAGCTTGAACCAAATCTTGAAACTACGTCGTAGTCAAAAGGAAGAAGCATCCCACAAGGAGAGCACCCTCTTCCATCCTCATTACGTGGTTCTAGTAACCGATGAGAAGCTGATTTTGGACCATATTATCATGGAATTCTTTACCGAAGATCCAACGGAATTAGGCTGTTCTCTCATCTTTGTAGAGGATGTCATGAGTTCCTTGTCTGAGAATATCCAGACAGTGATCAATATCAAGGACCGAAATACGGGCCAACTGGTCATGGAAGAAGGGGTCTTGAAAGAGACGGACTTCCGCTTGGATCATTTCCCAGCAGATTATGATAAGGAGCGGATCGCCCGTACCTTGGCACCGCTCAATCACCTCCAAAACCTTAAGAGTTCGATTCCAGATTCCGTGACCTTTATGGAAATGTATGGTGCGGAGACCTTTGAGGACTTGCAGGTATCGAGCCGTTGGAAAAAGAACGCACCCTACAAGAGTTTGGCTGTGCCGATTGGTCTGCGTGGTCAGGATGACCTGGTTCAGCTCAATCTACATGAAAAAGCTCATGGACCTCATGGTTTAATCGCAGGGACGACTGGATCAGGGAAGTCAGAAACGATCCAATCCTATATCCTATCCCTCGCTGTCAACTTCCACCCTCATGATGTGGCTTTCTTGCTGATTGACTACAAGGGTGGTGGGATGGCCAATCTCTTTAAAAACCTCCCCCACCTCTTGGGAACCATTACCAACTTGGATGGTGTCCAATCCATGCGGGCCTTGGCTTCGATCAATGCGGAGATTCATCGTCGTGAACGACTCTTTGGAGAGTTCGAAGTCAACCATATCAACCAATACCAGAAGAAATTTAAAAACGGAGAAGCGACAGAACCCCTCCCTCATCTCTTCATCATCTCAGATGAGTTCGCAGAGCTCAAGGTTAACCAGCCCGACTTTATCAAGAAGTTGGTATCTATTGCGCGTGTCGGGCGTTCCCTCGGGGTTCACTTGATCCTAGCTACTCAAAAGCCATCAGGTGTGGTGGATGACCAGATCTGGTCCAACTCTCGCTTTAAGATTGCCCTTAAGGTTGCAGATCGTTCGGACTCCAATGAAATGCTTCATACACCGGATGCGGCCGAGATCACTCAGACGGGACGCGCCTATCTGCAAGTCGGAAATAATGAAGTCTATGAGCTCTTCCAGTCAGCCTGGTCAGGTGCAGATTACCAGCCAGAAAAGGATGATATGGGAATTGAAGACCATACCATCTATCTGATCAATGAATTGGGGCAATATGAAATCCTAAATGAAGACTTATCGGGCTTAGAGGATGCGGACGAAATCAAGGAAGTTCCGACAGAGCTAGATGCTATTGTGCACAATATCCATCTCCTATGTGAAGAACAAGAAATTCCTCCAGTACCACAGCCATGGTTGCCACCACTTAAGGAGCGCATTGCGCTAGAGGAGCTGGAAGAAGTGCAACCAGTAATAGCCTGGGCACAAGAGAAATCACTCTCAATTCTACTTGGAATGGCAGATATCCCGCAGGCTCAGAAGCAGGAAGCCGTCTCTATCAATCTCGCCAAGAACGGACATGTCCTTCTCTATGGAAGTCCGGGTACCGGGAAGACAACCTTCCTTCAGTCTGCAGGTATGGACTTGGCTCGTAAGTTCAGTCCTAAGGACCTTACCATGTACTTGATGGACTTTGGGACCAATGGTTTGGCTCCATTGTCTAAGCTTCCTCAGGTAGCTGATACCATGTCTCTGGACCAAACGGAGAAGATCTCTAAGTTTGTACGAATCATGGAGAAAGAACTCAACCGCCGTAAGAAACTGCTTGCGGACTATGGAGTTGGGACCTTGGAACTCTATCGTCAGGCTAGTGGTCAGGAAGAACCGGCTATTGTCATCCTCTTAGATAGCTATGAAGCTTTCAAGGAAGAAGCCTATGAGGCAGAACTCTTCAAGCTCTTGGTGCGCATCTCTCGTGAAGGTCTCAGCATTGGGGTACATCTCTTGATGACAGCGGGTCGCCAGTCCAACCTTCGTGCTCAACTCTACTCGAACTTCAAGCACCAGTTGAGCCTACCACAAAATGAAGCTAGTGAAGTGCGAGCCATCGTGGGCTCTACGCCACTCGCCATGACTATGGAAGATATCAAGGGCCGTGCCCTCATGAAGCGTGAAGACGTGGATGTCATCCAGCTGGCACTCCCAGTTTATGGAGCCAATGACACCCAAGTCCTCAACAACCTGCGCCAAGCAGTCGCTTCCCTCCAAGAAGCTTGGACAGGACAACGCCCAAGTGCCATCCCGATGGTACCAGAGGAGTTGACCATGGATGTATTTCTCAATCTGCCTACAACTCAAGAGGCGATTCAAAATCATGAATTGCCGATTGGTCTGGAGTTTGAAATGGTACAGAGTGTTGCTATTTCGTTTAATCAATTAAAAAGCTTGATTTATCTTTCTGATTCTGCTGAGTCATTAGAAAATCAAACACATCATTTATTAAATACATCACTCTGTTTTGGTAAGAAATTACGAGTGATGCTTGTAGATCCACTGGAGGAATATAGGTCTTATAGTGAAAAAGTGTCAACGTATATTAGTAGTAAAAAAGAAATTTCTGAAATAGCTCAACAATTAATATTTGAGGTTAATCGCCGACTAGAAGGAGACTTATACTCTGATTGGTTGATTTTTATGCCAAATATAAAAGTAATTGTTGAGCATGGTCTGTCAGAAAAAGATTTGGACTTTTTATTCAAAAATGGTTTGCGTGTAGGATTGCATTTTGTAATTGGTAGTGAGCATTCATATATTGGAAATAATATCCATGAAGTTCCGAAATATCTTAAATCCAATGCGCAGTGGGTTATGTTGGGTATGCGTTTAATGGATCAAATGTTTTTAGATAAACCTTATAATAATAGAGAGGCTCGACTAGAGTTGGATGAGGTGTATCTGCATGATCGTAAACAAGCCGTTAAATTAAAAATTACTAAAAATGACTAATTTGGAGGGATTTGTATGCCACTAATACAAAGTAAAGAAGAAGTAGCTAGTTCTATTGCATCTGGAATTGCTAGCTCATCTAGTAGTATTATATCTGGAAATAAAGTTGTTCTAGACCAATCGAGTGAGTATCCAGGAAATAGTACAGCTGCGGAGAAGATTCCTAAAGAAGCTGAGTATGCGTCTTCTATTGCAGAGGTTTTAAATGGATTTGTTTCAAGGATACAGAGTACAGCCGCTGAATTTGTAGCAGTTGATAGTCAGCTTGCTGCAAACATAGATACCAATACTTCTGCGCTACCTCAAACGAGTGCAGTTCCAAAGAATAATACTACATTTGTTCCAAATAGGAGCTATTTTTCAGAAGAATAATGAAGAAACTAACATTAGAAGAAATTGATAATAAATCAAAAGAACTGGATAATTTTCTAAATCAACTAAGTTTGGAGAAGAAGAAAGTTACTCGAAAAGAAAATGAACTATTTGAAATGCATCGACAAAGTTTGCTTCCATTGCGACAAATCTTAGAATTGCCTCTATCGTCAAAAGATTATCAAACTTATCAAGATTTGATAATGGACATAGGCAGTGTAGGTGCATTAGTTGAAGCGTGGTCGGAGGAACGAAAAGATTCAATCAAGAAACAAGAAGACCGATTGGAAAGAGAGTTAGATGAGCTCTGCCATGCTCGAAAGAAATTAATGATAGAACAGGAGTCGCAGAAGTAATATGGTAAAAATGGTATTAGGATCTTCTGATACGCAGGGTCAGACAATGGCTTCCGTAGGGGAAGCTAGAATAGCTTCCTACAATGAGGCAATTTCTGCATTATCAGCATTTGATAATGCAGGAGATTTGCAAGGGGCAGCCTATGATAGTGGTAAACAATATGGTATGAATGTAATCACTCCCTTGCTCAAGGGAGCCATCATGTATACAGAATTAGTGAGTGAAGCTGTTCCAAAGCTACCATCAAAATATCAATCAGAAGTTGGCGGTGAGGATCTTGATTCAGAGGTACTTGAAAGTGAAATTCGTAGCCTTGAAGCTAGTCTTCACGGTATTAGATGGATGTACTATGCAATGGTTGGAGACGAATCCACAAGTACAAGCACTTTAAGTAGTCTTTTAAACCGCATGGATTCTTTAACTGGACAAAGAAATGAAAAAATGGATAAGCTCCGCAAGTTAAATCTATTTGCTGGAAGTTCTAATGAAGTTTTTTCTGCAGGGGAAGGTAGTAGTTTAGTTGATAACTTAGCTCAAAATCTCCAAACGGGATTAAGCCAAATCCAAACAGAATTTTCAAGTTTTAGTGGTACTTTTCCCAAGCACTCTGTGCATACTCTGGGATGGGCAAAGAATATCGAGGGTGAATGGGATAAGAAAGTCAAGATTGATGAAGACTATCAGAAGGTTCTCAAAAGAATTGAGGATGGCAAAGAACTCTCTGAGGATGATGTGAAAGTGCTCGAAGCTTATCAAAAACGCTATGGAAGGGATCTTCCTGATAGTGTGAATAATGCTTTGAAGAATTATGTTGAAAAAGAAATCAATGACATTGTAAAAATGATATCAGATACTTCAGAGGCATATAAAAGAGGAGAAATTGGTGAAGAAGCTTTAGATAGTGTTTTTAACTTCCTTAAACAAAATGGTATAAATATTTCTCCGGATGATCTAAAGAATAAGTCTGTAGATTTTTTAAAGGAAAGTATCACTTCAAAATTGAGTGATAAATGGTCTGAGTTAGTGTCAGAACATTACACCTCTTACACGCTTCCATATCAAGTTCCATATTTAATCAATGGCTTAAAATCACAGATTGGGAATACACTAACGAAATATGGATTGAGTGCACTTCTATCAACTGCACCTGGTTCTACAGTTAATAAAATGGTGGGAGAAAGCATTGAGAAAATTGGAGATTGTGTAATACCGTTAGTGAATAAATTAGATGGATTCTTAGGGAGCGCTAAATTTGCGAAAGCTTTACCATATGGATTGGGATCAGCGATTGATTTTGGCACACAGTTATACAGTGGCGAAGATGTTGGAGATGCAGCAATTAAGACAGGTGGGCATCTCCTGATTCAATTAGCTTTAGGTGTTGTAGGTGGTCCGATTGGTTTCTTTGCTGGTGTAGGATTGTCAATGGTATTTGATTATCTATATGATAAATATGGGGATAAAGTCGTGGAATTTGCTGGTGATGTTTGGGATGGTACAAAGAAAGTAGTAGGTGATACGATGAAATCTGTTGGTGATACAGCTGAGAAAATATGGGATAGTGCGGGAGATGCAGTTAATGGATTTTTCTCGGGATTAGGTAGTGTATTTAATTAAAAGGATTTATATATGGAAACAATTATTAATTTAGGGATATGGGAGAGCAAAAATTATCATTTTGATTGGGAGAATAAGGTATTGCTAGAGGAAACATCTTCTCCTAATTACTGGTCTTATATTCTACTGCCTGTTACGCTGTACATTATAAATAAAATTTCTGATATATTGGCTAAAGCAGGAATATTTAATAATCAGTTAGTCCGAGTTGGGACGGTTACGATCTTAGGCGTTTTATCTTATTTTTTGGCCGCTTTGATTATCAGATTTTACCACGGAACTTTAAAATTAAAAAAATCAGAGTTGGATGGGGAACAGAGTAAGAAGTTTGTCAGATCTTTGAAGAGAAGAAGAGGGTACTTTAAATGTCTTCTTAATCTTTTTAGAGTCCTAACTGTAATCGCTACTCTTTTGTTTGTCTTTGGAAATGAAACCATTGCCGTACTCTTTTTGGCGGTTAGTTTTTTAGTGATATTTATGTTCAAATTTGATTACCAACTTAATAGATGGTTAAAAATCATTAAAATAGTAGAAAAAGGAGAGAAAAATGTCTAATTTATTACCTATTGGTACTGTTGTTCGCCTTCATAATGGAACGATTGATGTGATGATTATAGGTAGATTTCCATTGTACAATCAAGAGGGTACAATTGGCTATTTTGATTATGTAGCATGCCTATATCCAACAGGGGCAGCAAATGAAGAACTTTTATATTTTAATCAAGAGAATATTGAAAAGGTGATATTCGAAGGATATCATTCGGAAAAAGAGGATGATTTACAAGAATTATTCAAGAAACAAAAGGATAGTATTAAATATCCAAAATTGAAGGTATAATTTAATTTATAGGTTTATTTCCAAAACAATAAACTTACTAACTTTCATTCGTAGGGGATCTATATTAAAATTGTAAAACTATTTGTTCTTTGGCTCTTTATCAACTGTAGTGTGTTGATGAGAAGTGAACATCGAGAGAGGACGAGATTCGTTCTCTCTTTTTTATACTCTCAACTCTCTATTTAGTGGATAACTTGAACTTGGAAGTAAACAAAATTTTAAAACCATTAAAAGTGTAACAAAATTCGAATAAGCTATATTTTTAGAGATTGTTGAAGAAATCACTATACTTTAAATATAAATTAAAAACGAGGAGCTGCTTTGACATTAAAGAAACTCCTCGTTTTTTGTCTGTTCCATTTCGTAAGATGAATTAGCATGGTCATAAGCCTAAATTCATGATACAAAAATATAGCTTTGTTCCTATGGGAAGGGGTTGTTTTGATATTGTGGTATAATAGAACGAGAACGTTTTCTTTCTAGTACCTTGAAAATTCTATATTTTCGCTTATTTATCTGCTATGCTATTTACAAAAAAATCCTGTCTCTTGCCGTCAAGTTCCACCTTCATGATGTGGCTTTCTTGTTGATTGACTACAAGGGTTGGAGAAGCTAGAATAGCATCCTATAATGAGGCAATTTCTGCCTTCAAGCACCAGTTGAGCCTACCACAAAATGAAGCTAGTGAAGTGCGGACGATTGTGGGCTCTACGCCCCTTGCCATGACCATGGAAGACATCAAGGGACGGGCTCTCATGAAGCGTGAAGACGTGGATGTCATCCAGCTGGCACTCCCAGTCTCTGGAGACAACGAAAACCAAGTCCTCAATAACCTTCGTCAGAAAGTGGCTTCCCTCCAAGAAGCCTGGACAGGACAGCGCCCAAGTGCCATCCCGATGGTACCAGAGGAGTTGATGGTGGAAGAATTTTTGAAATTGCCTAGTGTACAAGAAGCTATTGAGAATGGTCAGATTCCTATCGGTTTGGAGCTAGAAATGGTTGGAAGTGTCAATATTTCTCTTAGCAAATTTAAACACATGGCTTATGTATCAAATGCAGAAGATACTTTTGATAATATAACTCATCATTTATTAAGAACTATTCTTAAAATGCCTAACGTTCATATGATGTTGATTGATGCTTTCCAAGAATATGAGTCATATAGTAATCAGGTGAAAACCTATGTTGGAAGTAAAAAGGAAGTATCGGACATAGGAAATCAGCTAATCTACGAAATAGAGCGCCGTCTTGAAAAAGGAATCTCATCTGAGTGGATTGTTTTTATACCAAATATGAGAGCACTTGTATCCGAAAGCGATTTAAATGTTCAACAGCTTCAATTTATGTTTGAGAATGGTTATCGAGTAGGGATGAGGTTTATTATTGGTACAGATTATACTTATATTGGAACAAGCGTTGACCCAATTCCAAGATACCTCAAAACAAATGTCCAATGGGTCATCTTTGGTATGCGCCTAATGGATCAAACCTTCTTAGATAAAGGAATATATAGCAGAGATGTGGCTCCAGATCCCGATCAGGTTTATTTACATTCTCGGAAAGAAATCATCAAACTCAAAATTAGTAAGAATAAGTAACAATATTATTTGATACTTAAGATTCAACCCTGTCTCTTGACGATTTGATAGTAGAAAGGATAATTGAAAAGGTTATTGAACATGGGACAAGTAAAAAGTGAAAAAGGCAAGGCAAGTACTATTGCAACTGGAATTGTATCAGCAAGCAATAGCATTACAACTGCCGGTACAGTTACTAGAGATAAGACAAGCTATTATACCGCTAATACGGTAGGAAGAAAATTGATCATAAATGAGGCATCTATTGCTCAAAATATTCAATCAAAAATAAGTGAATTCGTAAAATTAATTCATGGTGTCGCAAATGAATTCGAAGTAGTAGATGAGAATATAAGTACAATGTGGCAGAATAATTTATCGTCGAGTCAAAATAAGGGGACAACAGGTCTATCTTCGCCATACACAAATCCGTCATTTGTTCCTCAAAATAATTTGTTTAAGGAGTGAGGATGGAAAAAACTAGAAAATTAGAAGATATTCAATGTAGTGTTCAACAGATTCAAACGAAATTATCAAAGCTGGAAGAAGAAAGAAATCAGTTTCTTTCCGTTGCGACGGAGATCTTAGATCTTTGTCAAACGAACTTCATTCCATATAGAGAATTAGGCTATTATCCGTTATCAGTTAAAGATGAGATGGATCGTCTTGAAGATATAGAGATGTTAAAAAGGAATGAACAGCTACTTGATGATTTTATCTCTGAGAGGAAAGAAGAATTAAAAAAAGCAATGAGCAAGCTAGAGGGCGAAAAAGAGGAACTTCTTTTTCAACAACGCCGTCTTGAATTACAAAATGAGGAGAAGGAGGAGAAGAATGGGGATTAAAGTAGATATAGGCTCAGCAGATTCGCAGGGTAGTACAGCAAATAGTGTATTAAGCAGCCGTGTGAATTATTATAACGATGTCATTAGTGCCTTTAATAATTTGATTACAGAGGAGGAGTTGAAAGGGGCAGCCTATGATAGCGCTAAGTCTTATGCGGAAAATATAATGGTTCCCCTACTTAGAGGAGTTATCCTCTTTTCAGAGAGTCTAGGAGGAAAAGCCGGTGAACTACCGACTCTTTACTATTCACAAGTCGGTGGAGAAAGTCTAGATGAGGATATACTTCAACAGCAAATTGAAGCGAAGAATACAACCATTTCGACTTATGAATCTATTTTATATAGTTTATATAATCTAAAGGACGTCAATCCTATATATATAAGTAATGTTCGAGGAGTTATCTCAAATGCGACGAGTAAGCGAGATGAGTTACAAAGGAAATTAGAAAAATTGCAGTCGTTTGCGAGCTCGACTAGTGGTCAGTTTTCGGATTCAGAAAGCTTACAGACCTTAGTTTTCCAAGGTTTCGAACAAGTTACAGGTGACTTTGGAAAGTTTGATGGGACATTTAAAGTAGAGGGACAAGCTCCTTGGGCTAGTAATATTAATAGTGAGTGGACGAAACGTTCTGAGGTAGTTCAAAATTATCAAAATGTTTTAGATAAAATTAAAAATAAAACCGAATTAGATGAGAATGATATCGCAGCGATTGCAGAGTATGGGAAACGGTATCCAGGTAAAGAGTTGCCCGATAATGTTAAAGATGCTGTACGAAAATATGTCGAGAGTAAATTTAGTAAAAATGTTGACCTAAGCGTGCTAGGGGAGTTTCTTGAAAATATCCGAAATACGTCTTTGGAAGAAATTGCTAAAGACACAATTTCTAAGTTAAGTTCAACGAATCCTCAACTGTCAGAATACTTTAAGTATTTTACTACTACTGATAAGTTTGGTAATATAAACATGACCTACTCTGGGGATAGTAAAGGATATACGGATGCTTTATTCAAGGCAAATGCTAAGAACCTACTTAAGAAATTCACGATTTCAGAAATTAATATCCCTATAACAGGAACAAACTCTTCTGTTGGGATTTCAGCGATTAGTTCGATATTTATAGGGATGGACTTTTTGAACAACCTACAAAATGAGAATGCCGGGCGTGCCTTTACACATACTGTTGCAACTACTGCAATCGCTACATTAGCAGTAGATGCAGCTGCAACAACACTTGCGGCGGCATATTATGCAACCGGTTCAGAGGCTATTTTAAGTGTAGCTGCATATGCAGCTACAGGTCCGATTGGTTGGGCTATTGGTGCTGGGATTGCGGCAGCAACACTTGCTACTTTGGCATATAATTATAATTTTCTAGGAATCAAAGATATAGCAAACGAGATGGGTGACAATCTTAATAAAAGTATATCAGATGTCGGCAAAGCATTTGATTCAGGTATTAAATCAATTCAGAAAGTGTTTGGGTGGTAATTTTGGAAATTAATTATAGAGAAACGAAGTATTTTTGTCATCAACTTGTAGAACTAAATGGGAAAAAATATATATTAGATGCCAGTTCAATGACTCCTAAATTCTACTATTGGGGTGTTCCAACGGAGGAATTAACGGTTGAGATGGCGGAACTTAACAGAGAGGATATCAATTTTAGTACCCCGATTAATAAGTTTAAAGCTTCATATGTGGCAATCATGGTCCAACCTCTTGTAGTCATTGTTTATTCTTTATTGAAAACTTTTTTTAAAGAGTACAATATTAGTCAACAGATAATTTTAAAATTAGTAGTATTTTGCGCATCTATACTATTCTCCTACTTCATTTTTTATTTTACAAGAGAGAAAGAACGTAAAAATGTTAAAGCTTTACTGCCTTCTTCTAGCAGAAGATATGAGATGATTTTTAAACCAGTATCTGCAAGAAAGCAAGTTTTTGATGCCTATATTTTTAATGTTCCTATAATAGCTTGTTTAGTTCTCTATTTGTCAATTAATGATGGCGGAGAAGGGCTTGTTCTCGTTATCAATAGCATTATCTCATTTTTCCTTCTATCATTTTTATTTGGAAAGGTTCCCATTCTTTCCGCTTATAAGATTAGAAACGTCACATTTGAAGGAATTCGAGAAATTAAATGAGGCCTTTGATTCAGGTATTAAATCAATTCAGAAAGTGTTTGGGTGGTAAATGTGAAAATTAATTTTAGAGGATTGGATGTTGCTTATTTTGATGTGTTAGAGATGGGAGAGAAAAAGTACGTTCTCGATTCCAACTCCACGACACCAAAGAGTTATTACTGGGGATTTTCCCCTGAAAATCTTGAAGTTGATTTGATAGAACTTGATAGTAAGAATAAAAATTTTGATAAAAAAATTAAGATGGGACCCTCAGGAATGCGTATGGTATATATTGGTTTTAGTCTTCTTCTGTATAGAGTAGTAACATCAATTTTTAGATATTATGATATTAGTCATCATCTGCATTTAAAAGTATCTTTATTTCTCATATCTATTTTGGTAGCCTATATTGTCTATCAAGGTATTTTAATCAAATCAAGGAAGGAGATTTCAAGTCGTTTATCACAGGAAAAGAAGAGGTTTAAAATAGTCTTTCAGAATAATAAGAAAAAAAGACAATTCCATGCTTATCTATTTCCCATTTTACATACAATTGCTTTCTCTTTTTATATGGGACTAGATGATGGAACAGAAGCTGCAATTCTAGTGTTGAATGGTTTGTTGGCCTATCTATTTATTTGGATTGAATCTGGCGTTATTCCATTGACTTATGCTTATCAACAGAAATACCTAGAATTTAAAGAACTGAAAAAGCTATAATGTAACTGATAACGAAATTCAGAAAGTATTTGGGTTTTGAATGATGCATTTAAAGTTCAAGACTGCTTATACGATGGTGTATAGTATTGTAGAATTAAAGAAATTATAAATTGAAAGGAAATCAAATAAATGTCTATTTTGCCAATTGGAACAATTGTTTATTTAAAGGAGGGAAGTCAAAAACTAATGATTCTCAATCGTGGGGTTACTATAGAACAGAATGGTGAAAGTGTTTTGTTTGACTATTCTGCAGCTTTTTATCCAATGGGACTAAACCCAGAACAGTTGTTTTACTTCAATCGTGATGATGTAGATAAAGTGGTTTATAAAGGCTATAGTGATGAAGAAGAAGAACGGTTCGCCGAAATTTATCAACGTTGGCTTGATGAAAATGCAACAACAATTAAAAAGGGTGTAACAAAATAATGTGCATCTGTAAAGATTGTTGAAAAAATCACTATACTTTAAATAAAAATCAAAAACGAGGAGTTGCTTTAATATTAAAAAAACTCCTCGTTTTTTTGTCTGTTCTATGTCGTAAGATGAATTAGAGTTGTCATAAGCCTAAATTCATGATACAAAAATATAGATTTGTTCCTATGGGATGAGAGCTGTTTTGATATTGTGGTATAATAGAACAAGAACATTTTCTTTCTAGTACCTTGAAAATTCTATATTTTTGGCTTGTTTATCTGCTCTGCTATTTATAAAAAATATATCCTATCCCTCGCTGTCAACTTCAACCCTCATGATGTGGCTTTCTTGTTGATTGACTACAAGGGTAGGAGAAAGCATTGAGAAAATTGGAGATTGTGTAATACCGTTAGTGAATAAATTAGATAGATTTTTAGGGTGTGCTAAATTTGCAAAAGCGTTACCATATGGATTGGGAGCAGCACTTGACTTTGCAGGGCAATTGTTAGGTAGTGAAGAACTTGGAGATGCAGTTAATGGATTGTTCTCGGGATTAGGTAGTATATTTTAATTAATAAATTAACGGAGAAATTTTAATTATGAAAATATATATTGGTTATTTGGATTCGAAATGGATTTATTTTGATGAAGAAAACGAAGTATTTCAATATCAAAATCAAAAAAATAGTTCTAATTGGATTATGGTTGCTGCTCCACTTGCAGTCTTTCTTTTAAAAGGAATTGCAAGTGCTTTAAATTCAGCCATAGGTACATTATCGTATACGCTTAATCTCGGTATTGCAATGATTGGAACTCTGATAGTTTGCGGAATGTTGATGATAACGAAGGCGAGAAAAAAATATCCGAGAACTGCTTGGAAAACAGTTGTTTTGAAGGAAAAAGATCTCAAAACACTATTAGTAAAGGTGATTTCAATTTTTATTATTAAGATTCTCTTTATTATTTTAGGGATTTATTTTTTGGTTACTTATATTAGAGAAACTGATTTTTTATGTCTGTTGATATATCTACTTGCTTTTGCTTGTGTTATACATTTTCATCAGGAATTTAAGACAAGTAAAATTAAAAAAATATTGAAAAACAAAAAATATTGTTAAATGGTTTGGCATCGGTAGTGCTATATTGTTAATCATGACCTACGCTATTGTAGTACTTGCTTATTTGTTAGAGAGATGAGGTATAGATGTCAGACGTTAGTATTGTTGAAGTAGAAGAAGTGAACCTAAGTATATCAGATATTCAGATGAAGTAGGAGAACTATATGACAGATTTGAAGCTTTATTTTTTGTTGCTATTTGCACTTTTATTACTCTGTTCATTTGTATTTTTCTTTTTCCGTTATTTTTACAAAAGAGAACTAAGGATTAAAAATTTATCTACTGCATGTATTGAGTGGGTTGGGAAATGTAGCAGACGAACAGATTTGTCAAAAAGTATATCCTTCATGTTAGGAGCTTATAGAGGATATGCTGGAAATGTTTTATAGATATCCCAGTTTATTTTAAGAGTTATCCTTTCTCTGTAACAGATGCAGCTAAGGATGCCTTCATAAAATATATATGAAATTGGTGAAGGCTTGCAAACGATAGGAGTGGAGTTGATGGTAAAGAAAAATAGAAAAAATAAAGCAAAGATTACTGATATAGAAAAAGAAAGATACCATGGTCCTTTGATCACACATGGTGTCAGTTTAGGTTATATTAAATTATATCCATGGATTGCTTTAGCATTAACTGGTTTTCTGTATGTGGGTGGAACTTATGAAGACAATCTAGGCATCTTTAAAGGACTTTCTTTGTTTTGCGGTGTTGTGAATATATTAGGTATTATCATTTCTTTTATTCCCTATTTGGTAAACGCATGGAAGAATTTAACATATTATTTGATAGCCCTTACAGTGTTAAGCTTAGTGATAGTTACAAATTTTATTTGTTTACTAATAGTTATTTCAGACGGTAGTTCTATAGGAGCTAAGGAGATATATCAATCCCCTCTCACTCCATTTTATGTAATATTGATGATGTTACTTTTTATCTTTGCTTGTGGCCTCTATGCTTGGTACTATATCCCAAAGAATCAGGGGAAAGTCTGGGCCTTTAATCAAGTAAAAGGAGGAAGTAGAAAGAAAACATGGTGGAATAATTTTGCTATAGCTTTTGCTGGGGCAACAATCATTCCCGCACTCCTAACAGGCTATATTCAGATTGCTTTTGGTGTTTTATTGGGAATTTTATTTACTTTGACCCTGCCAGCTGTAATAGTAGATGCGGTTTATGCAGCTATTTATATAAAGAAGCACCCTGATAGCGATGGATTAGTTTAGAAATGAAACCGTTTGTAAATATCTAAGAAAGGTGCACTTAATTTGCCATTCAAGGGAGATGAAAATTTCTTGACTTCTATACTATAATTGAAATCTCCGATTTAGCTCAGTCGCTAGAGCAAGAGAGTCGTAAAGCCTAGGTCACAGGTGAACATATGACTGAGGATTTGAAAAATTAGATATGTAGAAAATAACCGTTAAGCCTAGTTCTTATCGGTTATTTATGTTGTTACACAACATTGTTATTGCATCAATTATGTCTGTTTTTGTAACTCTGGTAGTGCTTCAACTTACTTGCTACTATTTTTGATGGTGTGAATTTGCTTATAATGTATCTCAGTTAAGTACGAAATTTTTATATCTTTTTTAACACATATTAAAAATAAAATTAATACCCCTTAATTTTTCTTGACTTAAATTTTTTTAATTGATATACTATTTTTCAGAGAGCTAACAATTATATATAAATGTACTACTCTATTTCCTAGATAATACTTAGTAAAACTTTTTATAACAAAGGCTAGCAAAGTTAAAGTTTTCTATCTATTGGAAGTTAAATAAATATGTAAGGAATTAAAATGAAAAAAAGTACAGTATTGTCATTAACCACAGCTGCAGTTATTTTAGCAGCATATGTCCCTAATGAGGTAGTCTTAGCAGATACATCTAGTTCTGAAGATGCTTTAAGTATCTCTGATAAAGAAAAAGTAGTAGTAGGTAAACAAAAAGAAAACAAAGAAAAACATGAAGATATTCATAATGCTATAGAAACTTCAAAGGATACTGAAGAGAAGAAAACAACAGTTATTGAGGAAAAAGAAGTTGTTAGTAAAGAATCTGTGATAGACAATAAAACTAACAATGAAAAAGCAACAATCAAAAAAGAAGATTCCAATCAATACAAAGGAGATAATGCAAACTCGTCTGCAAGTAAAGACACAGAAAATCCCAAAAAAGAAGATAGACTTGTCTATATTGCTGAATTTAAAGATAAAGAATCTGGAGAAAAAGCAATCAAGGAACTATCAAATCTTAAGAATACAAAAGTTTTATATACTTATGATAGAATTTTTAACGGTAGCGCTATTGAAACAACCAAAGATACTCTGGACAAAATTAAACTAATAGAAGGTATTTCATCGGTTGAACGGTCACAAAAAGTCCAACCTATGATGAATCATGCTAGAAAAGAAATTGGAGTTGAAGAGGCAATCGATTACCTAAAATCTATCAATGCACCATTTGGGAAAAACTTTGATGGCAGAGGTATGGTTATTTCAAATATCGATACGGGGACAGATTATAGGCATAAGGCTATGAGAATCGATGATGATGCCAAAGACTCAATGAGATTTAAAAAAGAAGACTTAAAAGGTACTGATAAAAATTTCTGGTTGAGTGATAAAATTCCTCATGCTTTCAATTATTATAATGGTGGTAAAATTACTGTAGAAAAAGCTGATGATGGAAGCGATTATTTTGATCCACATGGGATGCACATTGCTGGGATTCTTGCGGGAAATGACACTGAAAAAGATATTAAAAACTTTAACGGAATAGATGGAATTGCGCCTAATGCACAAATTTTCTCTTATAAAATGTACTCTGACGCAGGATCTGGCTTCGCAGGAGATGAAACAATGTTTCATGCTATTGAAGATTCCATCAAACACAATGTCGATGTTGTTTCGGTATCATCTGGCTTTACAGGAACGGGCCTTGTAGGTGAGAAATATTGGCAAGCTATTAGGGCGTTAAGAAAAGCAGGCATTCCAATGGTGGTAGCTACGGGTAACTATGCAACTTCTGCTTCAAGTTCTTCATGGGATTTGGTGGCAAATAATAATCTGAAAATGACCGACACTGGAAATGTAACACGAACTGCAGCACATGAAGATGCGATAGCAGTTGCTTCTGCTAAAAATCAAACAGTTGAGTTTGATAAAGTTAAGATTGGAGGAGAAAGTTTTAAATACAGAAATATAGGGGCTTTTTTCGATAAGAATAAAATCATAACAAACGAAGATGGTTCAAAAGCTCCTAGTAAATTGAAATTTGTATATATAGGCAAAGGTCAAGACCAAGATTTGATAGGTTTGGATCTTAAGGGCAAAATTGCAGTAATGGATAGAATTTATACAAAGGATTTAAAAAATGCTTTTAAACGAGCAACGGATAAGGGTGCACGCGCCATTATGGTTGTAAATACTGTAAATTACTACAATAGAGATAATTGGACAGAGCTCCCAGCTATGGGATATGAAGAGGATGAAGGAACTACTAGTCAAGTTTTCTCAATTTCAGGAGATGATGGTGTAAAGTTATGGAACATGATTAACCCTGATAAAAAAACTAAAGTTAAAAGAAATAATAAAGAAGATTTTAAAGATAAATTGGAGCAATACTATCCAATTGATATGGCAAGCTATAATTCTAATAAACCGAATGTAGGTGATGAAAAAGAAATTGACTTTAAGTTTGCACCTGAAACCGACAAAGAACTTTATAAAGAAGATATTATAGTCCCAGCAGGATCCACATCTTGGGGACCGAGAACAGATTTACTTTTAAAACCTGATGTCTCAGCACCAGGTAAAAATATTAAATCCACTCTCAATGTCATTAATGGGAAATCAACTTATGGTTATATGTCAGGGACTAGTATGGCAACTCCAATCGTGGCAGCTTCTACTGTTTTGATTAGGCCAAAGTTAAAGGAAATGCTTGAAAGACCTGTATTGAAAAATCTTAAGGGAGATGACAAAATAGATCTCACAAGTCTTACAAAAATAGCCCTACAAAATACTGCACGGCCTATGATGGATGCGACTTCTTGGAAAGAAAAAAGTCAATACTTTGCATCACCTAGACAACAGGGGGCAGGGCTAATTAATGTTGCCAATGCATTGAGAAATGAAGTTGTAGCGACTTTCAAAAACACAGATTCTAAAGGTTTAGTAAACTCTTATGGTTCTATTTCTCTTAAAGAAATAAAAGGAGATAAAAAATATTTTACAATTAAGCTTCACAATACATCAAACAGACCTTTGACCTTTAAAGTTTCAGCATCAACCGTAACTACAGATGCTCTAACTGACAGACTCAAACTGGATGAAACATATAAAGATGAAAAATCTCCAGATGGGAAGCAAATTGTTCCAGAAATTCACCCAGAAAAAGTCAAAGGAGCAAATATCACATTTGAGCATGATACTTTCACCATAAGCCCAAATTCTAGCTTTGATTTAAATGCGGTTCTAAATGTTGGGGAGGCTAAAAACAAAAATAAATTTGTAGAATCATTTATTCATTTTGAGTCAGTGGAAGAAATGGAAGCTCTGAACTCCAACGGGAAGAAAATAAACTTCCAACCTTCTTTATCGATGCCTCTAATGGGATTTGCTGGGAATTGGAACAAAGAGCCAATCCTTGATAAATGGGCCTGGGAAGAAGGTTCAAAATCAAAAACAATGGAAGGTTATGATGATGATGGGAAACCGAAAATTCCAGGAACATTAAATAAGGGGATTGGTGGAGAACATGGTATAGATAAATTTAATCCAGCAGGAGTTATACAAAATAGAAAAGATAAAAATACAACATCCCTAGATCAAAATCCAGAATTATTTGCTTTCAATAACGAAGGGATCAACGCACCATCATCAAGTGGTTCTAAGATTGCTAAAATTTATCCTTTAGATTCAAATGGAAATCCTCAAGATGCTCAACTTGAAAGAGGATTAACACCTTCTCCACTTGTATTAAGAAGTGCAGAAGAAGGAATGATTTCAATAGTAAATACAAATAAAGAGGGAGAAAATCAAATCGACTTAAAAGTCATTTCGAGAGAACACTTTATTAAAGGAATTTTAAACTCTAAAAGAAATGATGCAAAGGGAATCAAATCTTCTAAGCTAAAAGTTTGGGGTGACTTGAAATGGGATGGACTCATTTATAACCCTAGAGGTAGAGAAGAAAATGCACCAGAAAGCAAGGATACCAAAGATCCTGCTACTAAGATACGAGGTCAATTTGAACCAATTGCAGAAGGTCAATATTTCTATAAATTTAAATATAGATTAACTAAAGATTATCCATGGCAGGTTTCCTATATTCCTGTAAAAATTGATAACACAGCCCCTAAGATTGTTTCGATTGATTTTTCAAATCCTGAAAAAATTAAGCTGATCACAAAGGATACTTATCACAAAGTAAAAGAGCAATACAAGAATGAAACTTTATTTGCGAGAGATCAGAAAGAACATCCTGAAAAATTTGACGAGATTGCCAACGAAGTTTGGTATGCAGGAGCCGCTCTGGTTAATGAAGATGGAGAGGTTGAGAAAAATCTTGAAGTCACTTATGCAGGTGAGGGTCAAGGAAGAAATAGAAAACTTGACAAAGACGGAAATACTATTTATGAAATTAATGGTGCAGGAGATTTAAGAGGAAAAATCATTGAAGTCATTGCACTAGATGGCTCTAGCAATTTCACAAAGATTCATAGAATTAAATTTGCTGATCATGCTGATGAAAAGGGGATGATTTCCTATTATCTAGTAGATCCTGATCAGGATTCATCTAAATACCAAAAGCTTGGCGAGATTGCCGAATCTAAATTTAAAAATTTAGAAAATAGAAAAGAGGATAGTCTTAAAAAAGATACAACTGAGGTAGAAAATCATCAAGAAAATGAAGAGTCTATCGAAGAAAAATCTAGCTTTACTATCAATAAAGCCATTTCAACAATTAGAGAATTTGAAAGCAAAGATTTAAAGAAACTCATTAAAAAGAAATTTAGAGAAGTTGATGACTTTACAAGTGAAACTGGTAAGAGAACAGAGGAATACGATTATAAATACGATGATAAGGGAAATATCATTGCTTATGACGATGGTAGTGCCTTAGAATATGAAACTGAAAAACTTGATGAAATCAAATCAAAAATTTATGGTGTTCTAAGCCCGTCTAAAGATGGACACTTTGAAATTCTTGGAAAGATCAGTAATGTTTCTAAAAATGCCAAGGTATATTATGGCAATAACTATAAATCTATAGAAATCAAAACGACCAAGTATGATTCCCAATCAAAAACGATGACATTTGATTTATATGCTAATATTAATGATATTGTGGATGGATTAGCTTTTGCAGGAGATATGAGATTCTTTGTTAAAGATGATGATCAGATAAAAGCTGAAACTAAAATTAGAATGCCTGAAAAAAATAAGGAAACTAAAACAGAATATCCCTATGCATCAAGTTATGGGAATGTAATAGAATTAGGAGAAGGAGATCTTTCAAAAAATAAACCAACCAATTTAACGGACATGGAATCTGGTAAAATCTATTCTGATTCAGAAAAACAACAATATCTATTAAAGGATAACATCATTCTAAGAAAAGGCTATGCACTAAAAGTGACTACCTATAATCCTGGAAAAACGGATATGTTAGAAGGGAATGGAGTCTATAGCCAGGAAGATATAGCAAAAATCCAAAAGGCCAATCCTAATCTAAGAGTCTTATCAGAAAAAATAATTTATGCTGATAGTAGAAATGTTGAAGATGGAAGAAGTACTCAATCAGTATTAATGTCGGCTTTGGACGGCTTTAACATTGTAAGGTATCAAGTGTTTACCTTTAAAATGAATGATAAAGGGGAAGCAATCGATAAAGATGGAAATCTTGTGACAGATTCTTCTAAACTTGTATTATTTGGTAAGGATGGTAAAGAGTACACAGGAGAGGATAAGTCCAATGTAGAAGCTATAAGAGAAGATGGCTCTACGTTATTTATTGATGCAAAACCAGTAAATCTTTCAATGGACAAGAACTACTTTAATCCATCTAAATCTAATAAAATTTATGTACGAAATCCAGAATTCTATTTAAGAGGTAAGATTTCTGATAAGGGTGGTTTTAACTGGGAGTTGAGAGTTAATGAATCGGTTGTAGATAATTATTTAATCTATGGAGATTTACACATTGATAACACTAGAGATTTTAACATTAAGCTTAATGTTAAAGACGGTGACATCATGGACTGGGGAATGAAAGACTATAAAGCAAACGGATTCCCAGATAAGGTAACAGATATGGATGGAAATGTTTATCTTCAAACTGGCTATAGCGATTTGAATGCGAAAGCGGTTGGAGTACACTATCAATTTTTATATGATAATGTAAAACCTGAAGTAAGCATTGATCCTAAGGGAAATACTAGTATCGAATATGCTAATGGAAAATCTGTAGTCTTTAATATCAATGATAAAAGAAATAATGGATTCGATGGTGAGATTCAAGAACAACATATTTATGTAAATGGAAAAGAATATAAATCATTTGCTGATATTAAACAAATAGCAGATAAGACACTAAACATTAAGATAGTTGTAAAAGATTTTGCAAGAAATACAACCGTAAAAGAATTCATTTTAAACAAAGATACGGGAGAGGTAAGTGAATTAAAACCTCAGATGGTAACTGTGACCATTCAAAATGGAAAAGAAATGAGTTCAACGATAGTGTCGGAAGAAGATTTCATTTTACCTGTCTATATGGGCGAATCAGAAAAAGGATATCAATTTGATGGCTGGGAAATTGCTGGTTTCGAAGGGAAAAAAGACGTTGGCTATGTTCTTAATCTATCAAAAGATACCCTTATAAAACCTGTATTCAAGAAAATAGAGGAGAAAAAGGAGGAGGAAAATAAACCTACTTTTGATGTATCCAAAAAGAAAGATAAGCCACAGGTAAATCCTAGTCAATTAAATCAAAGTCATAGAAAAGGGGACTTACAAAGAGCAAATCATTCACAAAAATCTGATTCAACTAAGGATGTTACAACTACAGTTCTTGATAAAAACTTTGAAAATAAGAAGGAAGTCCATCTTAATGAACAAGAGAATATAGCTAATAAACATACTAACATTGATAGTAAGTCGGATACTAACCATTCTGACAAGTTGCCAAAAACCGGAACAGTTAGAGCAGTTCTTACACCATTCATTGCTGGAATATTGTTTATAGTAGGAGCACTTCTTGGATTGAAGAAAAAAGATCAAGATTAAGACAAAAGGTATGGATGAAAAAATGGTTTATGTACTGAGATTAGATACTGTGATGGTTAAACAGTTTGCTGACAATTACTATTTAATACTTAATTCTTAAGTTTACATTGATAATTATACTCTTTTAGAATGTATTAATGGGCTTTATTTAGATAACAAAAAATCTTCTTATTGAAAATAGGAAGATTTTTTGGATTCTACCAACTTCATAAAATACGGTATCGAACTATATATTAAAAATTGTATTTTTAAAATTATCGTAAAAACTCAAGATTTATTTGATGAAGTACAGTCTATATGCAATATGATAAGTAAATACGTCTATTATAATTTTTATAAAGATAAGTGAATAATACAAAAAATAGCTCCCTTTATTTATCATAGTCAGACTATAAAAATATATAAAATTCTTAAAAATTATGGTATAATTTATGTTAATAAACTCGATATAGAGTTTAATGGATGATTCTATTGATGCCAATATTTTAGGATTAGCCGATTGGTTTTCTTTGGAAAGTGCATCCATTCATGGATACTGATAAAATATGACGAATTTGTCTAAAATATAGATGAAATATAGTTAAAAATAGGAGGAATACTATGACTAAGAAAAATTTTGAAGAGACAAATGATCCTAAATCAACTGTCTCGAAGGTAGTGAAAGGATCTTCTCCAGCTACAATTAGGAGCAAGGTATTTAAAATAAAAGTCTATATTGGCATTGCCATTAGTCTTTTGGTTGTTGCAATCCTAGCAAGTATCTTCTTATTCTCATCTAATAAGGCAAATAAAGAGTCAAGTCTAGCATCGTCTGTAACTTCAACTAAAGAGTCAACAAGTCAGACATCTACAAACCAAGGAAAAACAGATGAGACTGATAAAGATAAGCAAGAGGAAATCCAGAAACTCAAGAATCAACTGACTGATTTAGACACCAAGATTACTGAAGCAGAATCACTTGTTAGCAAGCTAAAAGAAGAAACTGCAGTTCCGAAACTGGATATTGAAGCACTAAGAAATAATGATTTATCTAGTTTGAAAGGCACATGGCGTAGTCAATCTGGCAATGAATACATTATTAATAATTCTGGAGAAGTAGATGCCACTTGGTTTACAAATGATCAAAAGTACGAATCTGTAGTTGGATTAAAGGTATCAAAAGGTCAAGATCGTCGTAACCCTGAGACAGCTTCTCTAAGTGCTTGGGCAAAAGATTCTGTTGCTGGAGGATTTGTAGTAGTTGCTGTTCCAAGTGGAGTTGTCATGAAACCTGGTGATGATGGAAAACTGACAGATAAAAGCAATCATGACGAGGAGAGACTGTTTGCAGGACAGCAGTATGAAGCGATGTTATCGAGACCAGAAGATGTTTATTATCGTGTAAAACCAGATACTAGTAAACTTGATGAAGAGGAGAAGCATTTAGCTCAACTACAGGCTGAACGCGAAGCAATCAAAACTTCTCTAGAATCTAAGGAAAAGAAAAATACGAACTAGAAAAAACTAGTTTAGAATCTAACTGTCGATTGTTTTAGTTCAGAAATACTGTTGCAATCGCTAGAATGAAGAAGCTCATTAGGGCTTCTTTTCTTTTATCTTAACTATTGAACCACTTAGACTGAGATAGAGACCAGATAGGCAACAGAGCTTGTTCTTGAAACTGACCTCTGCTATAATAATTTTTGTAAGAGATGCGAGCGTCGACATCAGACAAGTCAAGTTCATAAAAAAGTAATGGGAGATAAAAATGAAAAAATTATTAGGTATTGGATTCTTGCTAGTTTCAGCTTTGATTTTGTATTTTGGTTCTGTTGGATGGCCAAGTTTGGATGTCAACCCATGGTCACTCATTCCGGTAGGTTTGTTCCTCTTTTTCACTCTAGAGAATCTTTTAAAAAAAGATTACAAGGCTAGTCTGATGTGTTTGATTATTGCCTTTATCATCGCCAATGCAATTTTGGACCTTTTACCAATTTCAAGTGGCTTGGTAATTGGAGCGGGCGTACTAGCTTGCATTGGTATTGGGTACCTCTTTACTGATAAAGATAAAAAATAAGACAAATAGAAAAGGCCTCGAGGTTTCTCGAGACCCTTTTTTACTTACCAGCGTAATATTTTTGAATTCCTTTCACGATACCTGTTACAAGCTTATCTTGATAGTGGCTATCTCGAATCTGTTGATTTTCAGCGAAATTATCCATATAACCTAGCTCTAGGAGGACGGCTGGTTTAGCAGTTTCTCGAAGAACGGCAAAGCTTCTTTCCAATAAACCAGCATCTTTAGCACCAGTTTCAGCTAACAATGAAGAATGGATAGCTGCTGCGAGGCGCTTGCTTTCGCTCATACGGTCAGGATGGTTATGCCAGTATGGGTTGATTTTACTTGGATAATCAGGTTCATCACTGTAGGAATAGGTTTGAATTCCACTAGATTTTGAGTATGCACTACCAGTCGCATTGAAGTGAATACTGATAAAGATGTCAGAGTTAGTCTTGTTAACCATACGAGAACGTTCTGTTATGAAGTCTACATCAATATCGATATCACGTGAAGTGAGAACTTTGTAGCCAAGTTCTTCTAACTTTTTGCGTAATTTACGATACACCTGCATGTTGAGGTCTTTTTCAGCGATATTGTAATAGTATGCACCTGAGTCTCTTCCCCCATGTCCAGGATCCAAAAAGATGGTTTTACTGTATTGGCCTTTTACAAAACCAACTTCTTTTGAGACCTCAGAAATCCATTGACCATTTTTGTGGAACAGATGATCTTTACCGTCAATTTTGTAAGTTCCGGAAATATAATGTCCATTATCATCTAAGTAGTAGCGGGCCTTATAAGTGTCGTCGTAAATCCACTCTTTTTTAGCCATATAACCACCAGCTTTGAGGTAATAAGCTCCAATCCATTCTTTTGATGCATACATTCCACCATGCTTCAAAAAGAACCAGCTATTATAATTTTTATCAAATATCCATTCATTATCAGCCATAGCCCCATTGGTTTTTAGATAATAGCTTCCCGACCATTTATCGGCTAACATAGCTCCATCTTGAGCAAAAGAATACCAAGAACCGCTGATTTTTTCCCATTTGTTTTGGACAAATTTTCCAGATGCGTTCGCATAGAACCAGGTATCTTTAATTTTTACCCAGCTATTTTCAGCCATAGCACCACTATTATTAAATAGGTAGCCCTTAAATGTAGTTGAGCTCAACATGATTCCCTTTTTATCAAAGTAGTACCAAGAACCATTGACTTTCTCCCACTTGTCCTGAGAAATTTTTCCAGAGGATGTTGCATAGTACCAATTTTGGTCGATTTTTGCCCAGCCGTTTGTGGCCATAGCACCACTTTTGGTCAGTAAGTAGCTGTCAAAAGTAGTATTACTAAGCATGATTCCATCTTTGTCGAAGTAATACCAAGAATCAGCAATTTTTTCCCATTTATTCTGAGAAATTTTTCCTGAAGAACTAGCAAAGTACCACTTTCCATTGATGAAGTTCCAACCGTTCTCAGCCATCACTCCATCTTTATTGAATACATAACCATCAAAGGTTGTATTGCTTAGTCGATTTCCATCTTTGTTGAAGTAGTACCACTTTCCTTGGATTTTTTTCCAGTTGATAACAGGTTTATTGTGTTCATAAAATCGCCAGTTATTATTTTCTTCCTGCCAACCTTCTTTGACTTTTTCAACTTTTTTTCTTCTTTTTTTACTTCCGCTTTCTCCTCTGCTTTAGCGGGAGTTTTTTTCGATTTGTTCTTCTTTGTCATTAACTTTAGAAGAATTGTCTGTTTTTTCAACCTTCTCTTTCGATTTTTCTTGGTTTTCGATTTTTGAAGTACTTGAGTGAGGAATTGTTACATTTTCTCGTACTCCCTCTGCTTTATTTTCTTGAGCATGAGCAGTTGCTTGAGTGTATCCTAAAATAGATAGGGAAACAACACTAGCAAGTATAACTTTTTTCATATTTATCTCCTTTTGTTTTTTTGCTTATTATAATAAAATTTTGCTGATTTCTCAACTATCAAACTGGACTTCTTCTAGTAGATAGTCGATAAAGCGTTCACCCATCTTAGACAAGCTGGTTTTTTCATGCTGGATATAGACCAGTTCAATTGGGTCATCAATATCCAGTGGGATGGAAACGATATTGTCTCCGTTGAGGTTGCTGTTCAAAATTCCTGTCGCAATGGTATAACCGTCCAAACCAATCAAGAGGTTAAAGAGAGTGGCACGGTCGCTGACTACAATAGATTTTTTGTGGTATTCCTGCGAGAGAATCTCTTCTGAAAAGTAGAAGGAGTTGTGAGTTCCTTGGTCATAGCTGAGGTAAGGAAAGTTCTCCAAGTCTTCTAGTTTGACCTTGTCTTTCTTTGCCAGAGGATTGGTCTTGCTGACAAAGATATGAGGTTGAGCTGTAAAGAGATGGTGAGCTAGCAGGTGGTTGTCATCCAGCATTTTGGTTAAAACATCACGGTTGTAGCTGTTTAAGAAGAGGACACCGACCTCACTACGGAAGTTCTTGACGTCATCGATAATCTCCCAAGTCCGAGTTTCACGAAGAAAGAGCTCATATTTCTCCATATCACTTTTCTTGAGCAGAGAGACAAAGGCATTGACCACAAAGGCATAGTGTTGAGACGAAACGCTAAAGAGTTCACGGTGGGCGACAGGATTTTTATAGCGTTCTTCTAGAAGCTGAGTTTGCTCGACAACCTGACGGGCATAAGAGAGGAACTCCATGCCATCACGGGTCAAGGTAATACCCTTAGGATTACGAATAAAAATTTCAATACCCATTTCATTTTCTAAATCTCGAACAGCATTAGAAAGACTCGGTTGGGTGATAAAGAGCTGCTTGGCTGCCTCATTCATGGAGCCAGTTTCGACGATTTTGATAATATAATGTAATTGTTGAATTCTCATGTTTTTATTGTACCACACTTGCGTCAGAATCGCCAAGGAAGATAGGAAAATCAGGAGCATTGTGTGAGTCTCTTCTTGAAAAAAACATAAAATTTTGCTAGAATGAGTCTTATGAAAACATTCTATGATGTGCAGCAATTCCTCAAACGATTTGGTATTATTGTTTACATGGGAAAACGCTTATATGATATTGAACTGATGAAGCTGGAACTCTCTCGGATTTACGATGCAGGGTTGATGGACAAACTAGACTATCTAGAAGCAGAAGCGGTTCTTCGCAGAGAGCACAAGGTAGAATTGGATTATATTGAGAAAAATGGAGAAATGAACTAATGGTTACTTGGATTTTGTTGGCACTTATACTAGCAATGTTGGCGTGGATGGGCTTTAACTATCTCCGTATTCGTCGTGCGGCTAAAATCGTAGACAATGAGGAGTTTGAAGCCTTGATTCGTACGGGTCAATTGATTGATTTGCGTGAACCAGCTGAATTTCACAGAAAACATATCCTTGGTGCACGCAATATTCCTTCAAGTCAGTTGAAGACTAGTCTTGTAGCCCTTCGTAAGGAGAAACCTGTCCTTCTTTACGAAAATCAACGTGCGCAACGTGTCACAAATGCAGCGCTCTATCTGAAAAAGCAAGGTTTCTCTGAGATTTATATTCTTTCTTATGGATTGGATTCTTGGAATGGAAAAGTGAAGACTAATTAACATAAGCTAAATTCTCAAACTAAGTTCCGTTTTGGGTAGACAAGTGGACGTTTCTTTGAGAGAATGCTATGATTAATATGATGAAAAAACGTATAGTATTATATAGACAAAACATATTTCTTTTGATATAATTTAGTGGTAATAATTTTAGGAGTTTTATAATATGAAAGAAAAGAAGAAATCTTCCCTTGTTTTAGGTATCCTATCTATCGTTCTTGGTTTGCTATCTCCAATCGTAGGTCTCGTTTTGGGGATCATTGGTCTAGTCTTGGCTAATTCACATCAAAAAGAATCTGAATTAGACTATAAAACAGAACGAATTCTAAATATCGTAGGAATTGTAGTTTCTGTAATTAACTGGGTTGCAGGACTCCTCTTAATGATGCACTAATCAGGATTCTAACAAAAAAAGCTTTATTTTTAAAAGCTTTTTTGTTTTATCCACTCTTCTCGGTTCAAGAACCGGATAATATAGTGCTAACATTTTTCACCCAATTGATAAAGCCGATTTTTATGGTATTATTCATTTGTGTTTAGTTTAAGGAGTTTTTAGAAAATGCAAGAAAAGAAAAAAAATCCACTTTTTGTGGGTATCTTGTCGATTATTCTTGGTTTGTTATTTCCGTTGGGAGGTATTGGTTTAGGTATTACCAGTTTATTGTTTGCTAACTCACTTCAAAAAGAATCTGGACTAGACTATAAAACAGAAAAAATTATAGCTATTGTAGGGATTGTTCTTTCTGCTCTTAACTGGATTGTTGGAATTATCTTACACATGAGTTAAAGAAGATTAAAAAAGCTTTAAACATAAAGCTTTTTTCTTTTATCCACTTTTTTCTAAATAGTTTTTAACGACTTCCAATTCCTCTGGATTCAAGGGACGGAATTGCCCTTCTGCTAGTTCTGGGGCTAATGTAAAGTCACCGAACTGAACTCGTTTGAGAGAGACAACCTTGACACCAACTGACAGGAACATTTTCTTAACTTGATGAAATTTTCCCTCTGAAATGGTGATAGAGGCTTGGCTGAAAGAAGGACTTGCAGATAGAATCTCTAGCCTAGCAGGTTTACAGACAGTGCCATCTAAAAAGACAATTCCTTTTTGAAAGGCTTGGATATGGTCAGGTGTCAGAAGTCCATTAACCTCAACTTGATAAGTTTTATCAATATGGTATTGGGGATGGAGGAGCTGAAAGCCCAAGGGACCGTTGTCGGTCAAGAGGAGGAGTCCAGTCGTATCTCGGTCCAGTCGGCCAACGGCATAGAGTTTATCAGACTGGATGTCAGGTGGAAGCAGGTCCATAACGGTTGGAAGTTCCTTGTCTTTGTTGGCTGTCACGACACCAGCAGGTTTATGAAGCATGAGATAGCTGTGCTCATAACCTTGAATGATTCGGCCCTGAAAAAGGAGTTCCTGTAACCCTGTATCGATGTTCTGGGCTAGGGAGCGGGCTGGGCAACCATCGACTAGAATTTCCCCTTTGAGAAGTGCTTGTTTCATGGCTTTTCGGCTGATTTTTTCTTGGGCTAATAAATTATCTAAACGCATACTGTGCCTATCTTATCATAAGTTGTATACTTTGAAAAGGCTTGACGTGAAAAGAAAAGCAGAGTGAAAACATTTACACTTGCTTGAGTTATGTTATTTACTTGAAAATATGGTATAATCGTTCAGTTAGAAAATAAATTTTGAATATTATAGAGGAAATCATGACAAAATTAAGAGAAGATATCCGTAACATTGCGATTATCGCCCACGTTGACCACGGTAAAACAACCCTCGTTGACGAATTATTGAAACAATCAGAAACGCTTGATGCACGTACTGAATTGGCTGAGCGTGCTATGGACTCAAACGATATCGAAAAAGAGCGTGGAATTACCATCCTTGCTAAAAATACAGCCGTTGCCTACAACGGAACTCGTATCAACATCATGGACACACCAGGACACGCGGACTTCGGTGGAGAAGTTGAGCGTATCATGAAAATGGTTGACGGTGTTGTCTTAGTCGTAGATGCCTACGAAGGAACAATGCCACAGACTCGTTTCGTATTGAAAAAAGCCTTGGAACAAGACCTTGTCCCAATCGTGGTTGTTAACAAAATCGATAAACCATCAGCTCGTCCAGCAGAAGTAGTGGACGAAGTCTTGGAACTTTTCATCGAGCTTGGTGCAGATGACGACCAGCTTGACTTCCCAGTGGTCTATGCATCAGCGATTAATGGAACTTCTTCATTGTCAGATGATCCAGCTGATCAAGAAACTACTATGGCACCAATCTTTGACACAATTATCGACCATATCCCAGCTCCAGTAGATAACTCAGATGAGCCTTTGCAGTTCCAAGTGTCACTTTTGGACTACAATGACTTCGTTGGACGTATCGGTATCGGCCGTGTCTTCCGTGGTACAGTTAAGGTTGGGGACCAAGTTACCCTCTCTAAACTTGACGGCACAACTAAAAACTTCCGTGTTACAAAACTCTTCGGTTTCTTTGGTTTGGAACGTCGTGAAATTCAAGAAGCCAAAGCAGGTGACTTGATTGCCGTTTCTGGTATGGAAGACATCTTTGTCGGTGAAACCATTACTCCGACAGATGCAGTAGAGGCTCTTCCAATCCTACACATCGATGAGCCAACTCTTCAAATGACTTTCTTGGTTAACAACTCACCATTTGCTGGTAAAGAAGGTAAATGGGTAACTTCTCGTAAGGTGGAAGAACGCTTGCAGGCAGAATTGCAAACAGACGTTTCCCTTCGTGTTGATCCAACTGATTCACCAGATAAATGGACTGTTTCAGGTCGTGGAGAATTGCACTTGTCAATCCTTATCGAAACAATGCGTCGTGAGGGATATGAACTTCAAGTATCTCGTCCAGAAGTTATCGTAAAAGAAATCGACGGTGTTAAATGTGAGCCATTTGAGCGTGTACAAATCGACACTCCAGAAGAATACCAAGGGTCTGTTATCCAAAGCCTTTCTGAACGTAAGGGTGAAATGTTGGATATGATTTCAACTGGTAATGGTCAAACTCGTTTGGTCTTCCTTGTTCCAGCGCGTGGTTTGATCGGATATTCAACTGAGTTCTTGTCAATGACTCGTGGTTACGGTATCATGAACCATACCTTCGACCAATACTTGCCATTGATTCCAGGTGAAATTGGTGGTCGTCACCGTGGTGCCCTTGTTTCTATCGATGCTGGTAAGGCTACAACTTACTCAATCATGTCTATCGAAGAACGTGGTACGATCTTTGTCAACCCAGGTACTGAGGTTTATGAAGGAATGATCATCGGTGAAAACTCTCGTGAAAACGACTTGACAGTTAACATCACGAAGGCGAAACAAATGACCAACGTCCGTTCAGCTACTAAGGACCAAACAGCTGTTATCAAGACACCTCGTATCTTGACCCTTGAAGAGTCTCTTGAGTTCTTGAACGACGATGAGTACATGGAAGTAACGCCTGAGTCTATCCGTTTGCGTAAACAAATCCTTAACAAGGCAGAGCGTGAGAAAGCTAACAAGAAGAAAAAATCAGCTGAATAAGAGCTAGAAAGAGATAAAGATGGTTTATTTAATCATAGGACTCCTCTTATTACTACTCTATGTATTTGCGACACCAGAAAGCATTAAAGGGACAGTTAATATCGTCCTTGTCGTCTTTGCTTTCGTAGCATTGCTGATTTTGCTCATGTTGTCAGTTCTGCAAATCTTTCAGCTACCGACAGAATTCTTTATCGCAATCGCTATGCTCTTCCTAGCATACTTTAGCTTGCGAGATATTACCCTCATGTCGGTTAATAAAAGTAAAAGAAGATAAAAAGAGAGTTTCGGCTCTCTTTTTTGCTAGGAATTTTACAGTAGTTCGAATTGCTTTTTAGTTAATATCATCTCTTTTGCTTGGATAATATGAATGGGAAAAACTGAACTTAAATTCTTTCCCGACATCTATTTCTAAGGAAACTTTAAAATTCTATTACTAATGATATCTTAGTAAAATATGTTGATAGATTATATAGAAAGTGATATACTTAAGTTATAAGAAACCGATTTCAAACTAAGAAAGGATTAAATTTGTTGTTTTGTTGCTCAGGGTGTGATGGATTAAACTAGGAGAATAATTCTAAGAATTTATAAAATGTAAAATTTCTTTCTATAGAGTTATTCTCTTATACAAGGAGTCTACTATGAAGAAACTATTCATATTATTATCAACTTTTTTTCTCAGCTTCTTCCTTGCTTGGATTATTGTCTTACGTGCGCCACAATATTTATATGCAAGCTATGATTCCGTCTCCTTACTTCGTGTCAAAAAGGATACTCAGGAACCGACGCGTGAGGTATTTGAACAGGAATTGGAGAATTTTGCAAACTCAGAACAGAGTTTAATAGCTAGAAGAATCGTAGAGCCGAGTAAGGATGGGACGACTCACTTTACTTATGCAACTTATGGTCAGGGAACTTTACCAAAAGAATTCCAAGAAGCTAGCCAAGAAAGTCGTGAACGTAGTGATCCGCTAAATAGTTATCTCCTTTTGTCAGGCTCCTTGACGAAAGAAAAGCTTGCCGATAAATTAGGAGATTTGGGTTATAAAGCAATTCCTGACCGAAAGACACCGCCCTATTCTCTTGCTTTTAGAATGTTACTAATTCCCCTTATTTTAATTAGTTTAGCAATATTTGGCTTATCTTTCTTTGCTTTAGTGATTATCACTCGGATTAAGGAAATGAGAGCAGCAGGTATAAAACTCTTTTCTGGTCAGACTCTCTTATCCATCATGGGGCATTCTTTATCGACTGATATCAAGTGGATCCTTCTATCAGCCCTCCTTTCCTTCCTAGGTGGAGGAGTCGTTCTTTTTAGTCAAGGTTTGTTTTATCCTATTTTGTTAGCTACATATGGTTTTGGGATTAGTTTCTATCTTTTGTTTTTATTGGGTATTTCAATTTTACTAATGCTTCTTTATCTAATGAGTTTGAGTTACAAAGCATTAGTTCCTGTTATTAAGGGGAGATTACCCCTTAAACGCTTGATGGCTTTAACCCTATTGTGTCAGTTAGTAGCTGTTTTTACAGTGGGCTACGCTGTTAAGACAGGCTTGACGTCTTACCAACGATTGAAAGAACTTGAAATTTCAAAACAAGCATGGCAGGACAGAGCAGACTATTATCAAATTTCTTTTGGCTTAGGTGATAGAGTAAAAGATACAGAAAATCAGAATAAGTGGTATGCCTTTGCCAAGGAAGCAATCGAAGAAGAACAGGCTCTTTATGTAAAGGATAATCTGTTTCATTTTGCCAATCCACAAGGAAAAAATGAACAGGGAGAGACACTGGATACCTATAGCCCAGATGCTAATACGCTCTATGTTAGTCCAAGTTATTTGGACAAGGAAAATGTATCTGTAAATGGTGAGACTAGACAGAAACTAGCCCATCTTCAAAAAGGGGAATTTGGACTCTTATTACCAGAACATTTGCGCTCTCGAGAAGCAGAACTTAAGAAAGTTTTTGAAGAAAGATTGAGTTATTATGGAAAATCTGGTGAGGAGGCAAGTGCTCCTTTAGAGTATGAAATGAGAGCGATTGTTAGCTATCTTCCAACTGGAGAAAAGCGATTTGTTTATAATAACGGTGAAAACCCAGTATCCATCCAGTACTTAACCGATCCGATTTTAGTTGTATTTACTCCAACATCTACAGGTGATAGTATCATTTCCAAATCTAGTTGGTCTATCAATGCTGGAAAACAACTCTTTATCAAAGGATATGAGAGTGGGCTAGAACTCTTGAAGAAAGCTGGAATTTATAAGCAAGTATCCTATCTTAAAGAAGGAAGAAGTGTTTATCTAACTCGTTATAATGAAGTTCAAACTGAAACAGCAACTTTAATCTTAGGAGCTATTGTTGGGATAGCTAGTTCCTTGTTACTCTTTTATTCTGTCAATCTTCTATATTTCGAGCAATTCCGTCGAGATATCTTGATTAAACGAATTTCAGGTTTACGATTTTTTGAAACACATGCTCAGTATATGGTTAGCCAATTTGCCAGTTTTATATTTGGTGCTAGTCTCTTTATTTTAAGCAGTCGAGACTTGGTGATTGGCTTGCTCACTTTATTAGTCTTTCTAGCTAGTGCAGTTTTGACGCTTTACCGTCAAGCTAATAAAGAATCTCGTGTTTCTATGACAATTATGAAAGGAAAATAGGATGATTGAACTAAAGAATATATCTAAAAAATTTGGAAGCCGTCAGCTATTTTCAGATACGAATCTTCATTTTGAAGGTGGGAAAATTTATGCCTTAATCGGTACAAGTGGCTGCGGTAAGACAACACTCTTGAATATGATTGGACGATTAGAGCCATATGACAAAGGGCAAATCATCTATGATGGTACCTCTCTTAAAGACATCAAGCCTTCTGTTTTCTTTAGAGATTACTTGGGATACTTATTTCAAGATTTTGGCTTAATTGAAAGCCAAACCGTCAAAGAGAATCTCAATCTGGGTTTAGTTGGTAAAAAGTTGAAGGAAAAAGAGAAAATCTCTTTGATGAAACAAGCTCTAAACCGTGTAAACCTCTCTTATTTGGATTTGAAGCAACCTATATTTGAGTTATCAGGAGGAGAAGCACAACGTGTTGCATTAGCGAAGATAATTTTAAAGGATCCGCCTTTGATCCTCGCAGATGAACCAACCGCTTCTTTAGACCCCAAAAACTCTGAGGAATTACTTTCTATCCTAGAATCTTTAAAAAATCCGAATCGGACCATTATTATTGCGACCCACAATCCTCTGATTTGGGAGCAAGTGGACCAAGTCATTCGAGTTACCGATTTATCACATAGATGATAAGGTAAAATTCAGTTAGAAGAAAGAGTCACAAACACACTTTGTGGCTTTTTTATTTCCATAAAAATGGTAAAATAGTAAGAGTAGAAATGGAGTTCGAGACATGAAAGTAATAGATCAGTTTAAAAATAAGAAAGTCCTTGTTTTAGGTTTGGCCAAGTCTGGTGAATCTGCAGCTCGTTTGTTGGATAAACTAGGTGCTATTGTGACAGTAAATGACGGGAAACCATTCGAGGACAATCCAGCTGCGCAAAGTTTGTTGGAAGAAGGGATCAAGGTTATCACAGGTGGTCATCCTTTGGAACTCTTGGATGAAGACTTTGCCCTCATGGTGAAAAATCCAGGTATACCTTACAGCAATCCCATGATTGAAAAGGCTTTCGCAAAGGGAATTCCAGTCTTGACTGAGGTGGAATTGGCTTACTTGATTTCAGAAGCACCAATTATCGGTATCACAGGTTCAAATGGAAAAACAACCACAACGACGATGGTCGGGGAAGTTTTGACTGCTGCTGGTCAACATGGTCTCTTATCAGGAAATATCGGCTATCCTGCCAGTCAAGTGGCCCAAACTGCGACAGACAAGGACACACTTGTCATGGAACTTTCTTCTTTCCAACTGATGGGTGTGAAAGAATTTCATCCAGAGATTGCGGTTATTACCAATCTCATGCCAACTCATATCGATTATCATGGATCATTTGAGGAATATGTAACAGCCAAATGGAATATCCAGAACAAGATGACAGCGGCTGATTTCCTTGTCTTGAACTTTAACCAAGACTTGGCAAAAGAATTGGGTACTAAAACACAAGCTACTGTTGTACCATTTTCAACACAGGAAAAGGTTGATGGAGCTTATCTGGAAGATGGTCAACTCTACTTCCGTGGGGAAGTGGTTATGGCAGCGAATGAAATCGGAGTTCCAGGTAGCCACAATGTGGAAAATGCCCTTGCGACTATTGCAGTAGCTAAACTTCGTGGTGTGGATAATCAAAGTATTAAAGAAACTCTTTCAGTCTTCGGTGGTGTCAAACACCGTCTCCAGTTTGTGGATGAAATCAAGGGTATCAAATTCTATAATGATAGTAAGTCAACCAATATCTTGGCTACTCAAAAAGCCTTGTCAGGATTTGACAACAGTAAGGTCATTTTGATTGCAGGTGGTTTGGACCGTGGCAATGAGTTTGACGAATTGGTGCCAGACATTACTGGACTCAAGAAGATGGTCATCCTGGGTCAGTCTGCAGAACGTGTCAAACGGGCAGCAGATAAGGCTGGTGTGGCTTATGTGGATGCGACTGATATTGCAGATGCGACCCGCAAGGCCTACGAGCTTGCGACTCAAGGAGACGTGGTTCTTCTCAGTCCTGCCAATGCCAGCTGGGATATGTATGCTAACTTTGAAGTACGTGGCGACCTCTTTATCGACACAGTAGCGGAGTTAAAGGAATAATATGAAAAAAATTGTCTTTACAGGTGGGGGGACGGTTGGACACGTTACTCTCAACCTTTTGTTAATGCCTAAGTTCATCGAAGATGGCTGGGAAGTTCACTATATTGGGGACAAGCGTGGGATTGAACACCAAGAAATCCTCAAGTCGGGTCTTGATGTCACCTTCCATTCTATTGCGACTGGCAAATTGCGCCGTTATTTCTCTTGGCAAAATATGCTGGACGTCTTTAAAGTTGGATGGGGAATTGTCCAATCTCTCTTTATCATGTTGCGACTTCGTCCACAAGCACTTTTTTCAAAGGGAGGCTTTGTCTCTGTGCCACCTGTTATCGCTGCGCGTGTTTCAGGAGTGCCTGTCTTTATTCACGAATCTGACTTGTCCATGGGCTTGGCCAATAAAATCGCCTATAAATTTGCGACGAAGATGTATTCAACCTTTGAGCAAGCTTCAAGTTTGTCTAAGGTCGAGCATGTGGGAGCGGTGACCAAGGTTTCAGATCAAAAAAATCCAGAACCAGATGAATTGGTAGATATTCAAACCCACTTTAATCCTAAATTGCCAACTGTATTGTTTGTCGGTGGTTCTGCAGGCGCTCGTGTCTTTAACCAATTGGTGACAGACCATAAGAAAGAACTGACAGAACGCTACAATATTATCAATCTAACTGGAGATTCTAGCCTGAACGAGTTGAGCCAAAATCTTTTTCGTGTTGACTATGTGACCAGTCTCTATCAACCCTTGATGGAATTGGCTGATATTGTTGTGACACGTGGTGGTGCCAATACGATTTTTGAGCTCTTGGCCATGGCAAAATTACATGTTATTGTGCCACTTGGTCGTGAAGCTAGTCGTGGAGACCAGATTGAAAATGCAGCTTACTTTGTAAAAAAAGGCTATGCAGAAGAGCTTCAAGAAAGCGAT
The DNA here is from genome assembly GCF_027497975.1 of Streptococcus sp. SM5. Lineage (NCBI taxonomy): Bacteria > Bacillati > Bacillota > Bacilli > Lactobacillales > Streptococcaceae > Streptococcus > Streptococcus sp. SM5. The sequence goes on from NZ_JAJNSC010000009.1 coordinate 50,417, forward strand.
TTGACCTTGGACAGTTTAGAAGAGAAGCTTTCTCACTTACTAAGCCACAAGGAAGACTACCAAGCTAAGATGAAGGCTTCTAAGGAATTGAAATCTCTAGCAGATTTTTATGAATTATTGAAAAAAGATTTATCATAAGGAAAGTAAATGTCAAAAGATAAGAAAAATGAGGGCAAAGAAATCCTCGAAGAATTTAAAGAGTTATCAGAATGGCAGAAACGAAACCAAGAATACCTAAAAAAGAAGGCTGAAGAAGAGGCAGCCCTAGCTGAGGAGAAGGAAAAGGAAAGAAAAGCTCGAATGGCTTCCAAATCTGAAAAGTCAGATGAAACTGAGGATCAAGATAGTGAACCTGAACCAAAAGACCCAGAATCAGCTAAGGAAGAGTCTGAAGAAAAAGTAGAAAAGTCAGAAGACGTCAAAAAAGAAGAACCAGAGTCCAAAGAACCAAAATCCAAAGAACCAAAGAAACAGGCTAAAAAAGTAGAGAAAAAGCCTGTAAAGGAAAAAACGGTTAAACCGAAAATTCCAGGAGTTCATATCTGGCGGGCTATCTCGATTTTGTTTCTCAGTCTGCTTTTATTGGTTGTCTCTGCTTACTTGCTCAGTCCTTATGCGACCATGAAGGATATTCGTGTTGAGGGAACCGTGCAAACTACAGATGATGATATTCGACAGGCTTCAGGCATTCAGGATTCGGATTATACGATTAACCTTCTGCTAGACAAGGCAAAATATGAAGAGCAGATCAAGTCTAACTATTGGGTTGAATCAGCTCAGCTTGTCTATCAATTTCCAACCAAGTTTACAATCAAGGTCAAGGAATATGATATTGTTGCCTATTATGTTTCTGGAGAAAGTCATTATCCAATCCTTTCAAGCGGTCAGCTTGAGACCAGTTCGGTGAGTTTGGTCAGTCTGCCAGAAACTTATATATCAGTTCTCTTTAATAACAGCGAACAAATCAAGACCTTTACCTCAGAACTTTCTCAAATTAGCCCCGAACTCAAATCTTCTATCCAAAAGGTGGAACTAGCCCCAAGCAAGGTGACTTCTGATTTAATTCGATTGACTATGAATGATTCGGACGAAGTTTTGGTTCCTCTATCTGAAATGAGTAAGAAACTGCCATATTACAGTAAGATTAAGCCACAATTGTCAGAACCGAGTGTGATTGACATGGAAGCTGGAATTTACAGCTACACTGTGGCGGATAAATTAATCATGGAGGCTGAGGAAAAAGCCAAACAAGAGGCTAAGGAAGCTGAGAAGAAACAAAAAGAGGAAGAGAAGAAAAGGCTAGAAGAACAGCAGAATAAATTGGAAGAAGAGAAGAAAAAATTGGAGGAAGAAAGCAATCGAAACCAAACAAGTCAGCGTTCATCGCGTCGCTAGGTTTACCTATTCTCCTATAGCTCTTTAGTTGCCATGTTTTTACTTGACAAGTGTTAGTAGAAATAATAGAATAGTAAAAAACCTTTAAAGCAGTCCAGAGAGGCAGCTAAGGTTAGACGGTGAAAGGGTGGAGACTACCCATTTTTCGTGGAACCTTGCTGTTGGCAGGTTCCTTTTTTCGTGGCTTCTGTTGGCCAGACTCTCTCACTAGCAAAGGTAGAAGGAGAAACCTATGCGAGAACATCGTCCAGTCATTGCTCTTGATTTTCCTAGTTTTGAGGCGGTCAAGGAATTTTTAGCTCATTTCCCAGTAGAAGAAAGCCTTTATCTCAAGGTAGGGATGGAGCTCTATTATGCAGCGGGTCCTGAGATTGTGTCTTACTTGAAAGGTCTGGGTCACAGCGTCTTTCTTGATCTCAAACTTCATGACATTCCCAATACAGTCAAATCAGCTATGAAGGTCTTGTCTCAGCTTGGTGTGGATATGACCAATGTTCATGCGTCTGGGGGTGTAGAGATGATGAAGGCGGCGCGTGAAGGTCTTGGAAGTCAAGCAAAATTGATCGCTGTCACTCAGCTCACATCAACATCAGAAGCTCAGATGCAGGAGTTTCAAAATATCCAAACCAGCCTGCAAGAGTCTGTGATCCACTATGCCAAGAAGACGGCTGAAGCGGGATTAGATGGTGTTGTTTGCTCGGCTCAGGAAGTGCAAGTCATCAAGCAGGCTACCAAACCAGATTTTATCTGTCTGACACCAGGCATTCGTCCACAGGGAGCTGCAGTAGGAGATCAAAAACGCGTCATGACGCCAGCAGATGCCTATCAAATAGGCAGTGACTATATCGTAGTGGGACGTCCCATTACCCAAGCTGAGGATCCTGTTGCAGCTTATCATGCAATCAAAGAGGAATGGAACCAAGACTAGAATTAAAGAAATAGATTAGAAAAACAAAAGGAGAAGACCATGACACTTGCTAAAGATATCGCTAGCCACCTCTTGAAAATTCAAGCCGTTTACCTTAAACCAGAGGAGCCTTTCACTTGGGCATCTGGTATCAGGTCACCGATTTACACTGATAATCGTGTGACACTAGCCTATCCAGAAACTCGTACCTTAATTGAAAATGGCTTTGTGGAAGCTATTAAAGAAGCCTTTCCAGAGGTAGAAGTCATTGCAGGAACTGCAACAGCAGGGATTCCACACGGAGCTATCATTGCTGATAAGATGAACTTGCCATTTGCCTATATCCGTAGTAAACCAAAAGACCACGGAGCTGGTAACCAAATCGAAGGCCGCGTAGCTCAGGGTCAAAAAATGGTAGTGGTTGAAGATCTTATTTCAACAGGTGGTTCTGTTCTTGAAGCAGTAGCAGCAGCAAAGCGAGAAGGAGCAGATGTGCTTGGTGTAGTAGCAATTTTCAGTTACCAATTGCCAAAAGCAGACAAAAACTTTGCAGATGCAGGTGTCAAACTTGTGACGCTTTCTAACTACAGTGAACTCATCCATCTAGCCCAAGAAGAAGGCTATATCACACCAGAAGGCCTCGACCTTCTAAAACGATTTAAAGAAGACCAAGAAAATTGGCAAAATGCTTAAGACATAAAAAATCAGGTAGTCACTAGGATTACCTGATTTTGTTTTTTAGAATAGAAAATGAAAAGATTATTTGAATTTCCATAACTTAAGAAAGTTCATCATTTTTAATTATCGCTGTAAAATGATTGAAAGTATGAAATTTCCAAACAAAATATTTGAAAAATTTTGAAAAAAGAGTTATGATATTTTTGTAATATACAAAGTAAACGCTTACTTATTAAGGAGGGCATTTTATGTCATACAAAACAAGCAATGCAGAAGGTCATGTAGATTTCATCAATACCTATGATTTGGAGCCAATGGCGCAACAAGTTATTCCTAAAGCAGCATTTGGCTATATCGCTAGTGGGGCGGAGGATACTTTCACTTTGCGTGAGAATATTCGTGCCTTTAACCACAAACTCATCGTTCCTCATACACTTTGCAATGTAGAAAATCCAAGTACAGAGATTGAATTTGCAGGCGAAAAATTGTCTTCACCAATCATTATGGCGCCTGTTGCGGCTCATAAATTGGCAAATGAACAGGGTGAAGTGGCGACTGCGCGTGGTGTGCATGAGTTTGGTTCTCTCTATACAACCAGCTCTTACTCTACTGTCGACCTTCCAGAAATTACGGAAGCCCTTCAAGGGACACCTCATTGGTTCCAGTTTTACTTTAGTAAAGATGATGGTATCAATCGCCACATCATGGACCGTGTGAAGGCTGAAGGTTATAAAGCGATTGTCTTGACGGCTGATGCTACGGTAGGGGGCAATCGTGAGGTCGATAAGCGTAATGGTTTTGTCTTCCCAGTTGGCATGCCGATTGTTGAGGAATATCTGCCAGAAGGTGCTGGAAAATCAATGGACTTTGTTTACAAATCAGCTAAACAACGCTTGTCTCCACGTGATGTAGAATTTATCGCTGAATACTCAGGACTTCCTGTTTATGTCAAGGGACCACAATGCCGTGAGGACGTTGAACGTTCGCTTGCTGCAGGTGCTTCTGGTATCTGGGTGACCAACCATGGTGGCCGTCAAATCGACGGTGGGCCAGCTGCCTTTGACTCACTTCAAGAAGTAGCAGAAGCAGTTGATAAACGCGTACCAATCGTCTTTGACTCAGGTATTCGTCGTGGCCAACACGTCTTTAAAGCCTTGGCTTCAGGAGCAGACTTGGTAGCTATTGGCCGCCCGGTTATCTATGGCTTGGCTCTCGGCGGTAGTGTTGGTGTGCGTCAAGTCTTTGAACACTTGAATGCGGAATTGAAGACAGTTATGCAATTGTCTGGAACTCAGACTATTGAAGATGTTAAACACTTTAAACTTCGTCATAACCCATACAATCCAACCTTCCCAGTTGACCCTCGTGACTTAAAATTGTATTGATAAAAGAGATTGCCTCCACTTGATGTGGAGGTTTTTCTTCGTCTATAGGAAGAATAAATCACCATTGAAATCTATATAAATATATTTTCTAATCAAATATCTTGCTAGGGCTTTCATTTTTTGCTATACTGGTGCAGTAATTAAATAATAAAGACATTTGGGGTGCTTTAGGCTGAGATGATACCCATTGAACCTGATACAGTTAAGACTGGCGAAGGGAAATGTGAAACGTTTTTTCGTATGGCGAAATGAACGATCTAATCTTGTAAGTCAACTCTAATTCTTGATTGTAATTGGAGTTTTTTTGTTTATATAAGCTGGATGAAGGTGATACAAAGTATTTAGGTAGCTCTTCTTGAACGCCCTTGATTTTCTTTAAAAAGGTCAAGTAAAACTAGAATTTTCTTGATGTTTTGTTGATTACGAACGAGTAAAGAGAGGAAAAATAAATATGGAAAGACAAGACTATGCATTTGAACCAGGTTTGATTGTTGGAGAATTATTAAAAAGCAGTCAGAAAGATTGGCAAGCTGCAATCAATCATCGTTTTGTTAAGGAACTTTTTGCGGGGACAATTGAGAATAAGGTCTTAAAAGAATACCTGATTCAAGATTATCACTTCTTTGATGCCTTCTTATCCATGCTGGGTGCTTGCGTAGCCCACGCAGACCAGCTTGAATCCAAACTTCGTTTTGCCAAGCAACTAGGCTTTCTTGAAGCAGATGAAGACGGTTATTTCCAAAAGGCTTTTAAAGAGTTAAAAGTATCTGAGAATGATTACCAGGAAGTGACCTTGCATCCTGTAACAAAAGCCTTTCAGGATCTAATGTATTCGGCAGTGGATTTATCAAACTATGCACATCTTTTGGTCATGCTGGTCATTGCAGAAGGTCTCTATTTAGACTGGGGTTCTAAAGATTTGGCTCTACCTGAAGCCTACATTCATTCGGAATGGATCAATCTCCACAGAGGTCCTTTCTTTGCAGAGTGGGTTCAATTTCTGGTTGATGAACTTAATCGTGTTGGGAAAGGTCTAGAAGATTTGACAGAACTTCAGCAACGCTGGAATCAAGCAGTTGCCTTAGAATTAGCCTTTTTTGATATTGGCTATGACGCCTAGTGAAGGTTTAGGATATTTACAAATTTGATGAGGTAAATCATTCAATGTAAATGAAAAAAATTTCTTAACGAAAGATAGAGATAAATCGAAATCAGTAGATCGTATAAAGTGAAAAGGAAGGATTTCAATATGACAAGTTTAAAATTATTAAAAGAAAAAGCACCTTTGGTCATTTGCATAACCAATGATGTAGTAAAAAATTTCACAGCAAATGGATTAGTAGCACTGGGTGCATCACCAGCCATGAGTGAGTTTCCAGCAGATTTAGAGGATTTGTTAAAGTATGCTGGTGGTTTATTAATAAACATAGGAACATTAACAGATGAAAATTGGAAATTATACCAAGCTGCTCTGAAAATTGCAGAGAAATATAATGTCCCAGCAGTTTTAGATCCTGTAGCCTGTGGAGCAGGAGAATATAGAAAAAAAGTAGCAGATGATCTAATCAACAATTATAAACTAGCAGCGATTAGGGGAAATGCTGGCGAGATTGCTTCTTTAGTAGGGATAAATGTGGCATCTAAAGGAGTAGATAGTGCGGGCGTAGATAATATTGATGAAATTGCTCTAGCAGCAAATAAGAAGTTCAATATTCCTATAATAGTAACAGGTGAAGTGGATGCCATTGCGGTAAATGGAGAAGTGGTAACGATTCATAATGGTAGTTCCATGATGCCAAAAGTTATTGGAACTGGATGCTTATTAGGTGCTGTAGTAGCAAGCTTTATCGGACTTGAAAAAGGTCAAGAATTGAAATCATTAGAAACAGCAATGTTGGTTTACAATATCGCTGGAGAAATGGCAGAAAAACGTCCAAATGGGCATCTTCCTGGAACATTTAAAGTTGAATTTATAAATGCCTTATATGAGATTACAGACGAAGATGTAAAGGAATTCAAAAGAGTGAAGTAAAATGTTTCATAAAGAATTACTAAAACTATATTTTATTTGTGGAACGACTACTTGCCAAGGAAAAGATCTATATACGGTCGTTGAGGAAGCCTTAAAAGGTGGTATAACCTTATTTCAATTCCGTGAAAAAGGTGAGGGAGCCTTAGACGGTAAAGAAAAAGTCGAATTAGCAATAAAACTACAGAATCTTTGTAAAAAATATAATGTTCCATTTATTGTTAATGATGATATTGAGTTAGCATTAGAAATAGATGCTGACGGGGTACATGTAGGACAGGATGACCTTGGAGTTGATGAAATTAGAAAATTGATGCCAGATAAAATAATTGGTCTCTCTATAAAAAACGAGGACGAATTTCAACAATCAAAAGTTGAATATGTAGATTATGTGGGTGTTGGTCCTGTATTTGATACCCAGTCAAAGGGCGATGCTGGTGGTGCTATAGGTTATGAAGGTCTTAAATTGATGAGAAAACTACTGCCACAAATGCCCTTAGTTGCAATTGGTGGGATACAGACGCAACATATTAAAGACATTATGAAGACCAATGTTGACGGTGTTTCAATCATTTCAGCAATATCGTATGCAAAAAATATAGAAAAAACTGTTCGAGAAATGAGTGAACAATAGGTATCTATCCTTGGATTCTAAGTAAGTGGAAGTTTTCCTTTTCTAAAAAGATATGTCCAGATTTAGTTTAAATAGCTAATCTATCAAACAAGACATTTGGTTTTTGCAAAAGAAAGACTTGCTATCTTTGTGAGTGCAAGAGTGTGTTTCCCAGTTCAATTTCTTGAACTAGAATAAATCGTTTGTTATAATATTTATATAATTAAATAATAAAGACATTTGGGGTGCTTTAGGCTGAGATGATACCCATTGAACCTGATACAGTTAAGACTGGCGAAGGGAAATGTGAAATGGTTTTGTATTTATAGAAACTAACCATCTAATCTTGTAAGCTGAACTCTAATTCCTATCTGTAATTAGAGTTTTTTCTTTTACGAAACTGGATGAAGATGATACAAAGCATTTAGGTAGGTCTCCTTGAATGCCCCACTTTTCTTTAAAAAAGGAGTTTTTTATGTTGAAAAAATGGCAATTAAAAGATGTTATCTTACTTGCTTTCTTGTCTATCTTTTTTGGTGGCGTTTTTGTGGGATCTGGCTATCTGTTTGATATCCTCACTCTGATTTTAGCCCCTCTTGGCTTGCAGGCCTTTGCCAATGAAATCCTCTTTGGTCTCTGGTGTATGGCTGCGCCCATTGCGGCCATCTTTGTTCCAAGAGTGGGAAGCGCAACGATTGGAGAAGTGCTAGCTGCGCTTGCTGAAGTCCTTTATGGTAGCCAATTCGGTCTAGGTGCCCTTTTGTCTGGCTTGGTTCAAGGTTTGGGAAGTGAACTTGGTTTTATCGTAACCAAGAATCGCTATGAAAGTTGGCTCTCTCTAACTGCCAATAGTATTGGGATTACGCTTGTTAGCTTTGTCTATGAATACATTAAGTTAGGTTACTACGCCTTTTCAGTGCCTTTTGTCCTTTCCTTGCTTGTGGTGCGCTTTATTTCTGTCTTTTTCTTCTGTACTATCTTGGTTCGTGCCATTGTCAAACTTTATCATCAGTTTGCAGCTGGGGGCAAGGCATAGATGGGGCTGGAACTACGAGCGATTCAGTCCCCAATCTTCTCTGAGCCGATTGATTTTACTTTTCATGCGCAAGCCTTTACCTTGTTAGTTGGGAGCAGTGGTTCGGGAAAATCTAGTCTCTTTCAAATGATTGCCCAAGTCAGTTCTCTTCCCTATAGCGGTCAAGTCCTGATAAATGGGAGCGAGGTCAGTCAGCTTTCTATCGTCGAACGTGTCCAGACGGTTGGTATTCTTTTTCAAAATCCCAATCATCAATTTACCATGGAGAACTTGTTTGAGGAGCTGGTTTTTACCTTGGAAAATATCGGGCATCCCGTTCAGGAAATTGATTCTAAAATAGCAGAGGTTGTCCAGCAATGTCGCTGCGAGAAGATCTTGCACCGTCCCATCCATCACTTATCAGGTGGGGAAAAGCAAAAGGCTGCTTTGGCTGTTCTCTTTGCTATGAATCCTAGGGTCTATCTCTTGGATGAGCCCTTCGCTTCTATTGACCGCAAGAGTAGAATCGAGATATTGGAGATTCTAAAAGAGTTGGCCTCTAATGGGAAGACAGTTATTTTGTGCGACCATGATTTATCTGATTATGAAACCTATATCGACCATATGGTGGAGCTAAGAGACGGACAACTAAGGAAAATAAATCAAATCCCTACCTCTGAGCTGACACAGGCTGTTTCAAAGGAGATTGCTTCTAGTCCAGAACTATTTCATATGGATCGTGTGACTTGTGAGCTGGGTAATTACCCCCTCTTTTCGATTGTGAATTTTACATTTTACCAAGGAATTTCCTGTATCCTGGGTGACAATGGTGTCGGGAAATCAACCCTCTTTCGGTCTATTCTTCAATTTCAAAAGTATAAAGGACGAATTACTTGGAAGGGGACAGTCCTGAAAAAGAAAAAGAGTTTGTATCGTGACTTGACGGGTGTTGTTCAGGAAGCTGAGAAGCAGTTTATCAGAGTCAGTCTGCGAGAGGAACTTCAATTAGATGGACCTGATTCTGAAAGAAATCAACGAATTCTCCAAGCTTTACGATATTTTGATCTGGAGCAGGTACTCGATAAGAGTCCCTATCAATTAAGTGGTGGTCAGCAAAAGATTCTTCAGCTCTTGACCATCTTGACCAGCAAGGCTTCTGTGATCTTGCTAGATGAACCTTTTGCAGGTTTGGATGATAGAGCTTGCCATTATTTTTGTCAGTGGATTGTGGAGGACAGAAATCAAGGAAGAAGTTTTCTGATTATTAGCCATCGTTTAGATCCCTTGATCTCTGTGGTTGATTATTGGATTGAGATGACTAGTCAGGGTCTCAGTCATGTGAAAACAGTGACAATTACCAAACCACTCACATCTCAGAGTAGCAATACTCAAGGGGAGGTGAGATAGTATGGTCAAAGTAGCAACCCAGACACCGATTATTAGTCTTTTCTTGCTGATTTTATCCTTGGAAACATCTTTTATTCCTTCGATTGCTCTTAATCTCTCGGTAGTTGCATTTTGTATTCTCTTTATGCTCTATTACCGTCGATTTAAGATGTTGGCTTGGATGATTCTGCTCGCCATTTTGCCATCTTTGGCTAACTACTGGGCAGTTCAGTTACATGGAGATGCTTCGCAGGCAGTCATGCTTGGAACGAGGGCCTTTGTGACAGTTTGTATAGGCCTTGTCTTTGTTTCCTCTATTTCCCTAAAAGAGCTTCTCTTGTACTTGGCTCAAAAGGGGTTATCACGCTCTTGGGCCTATGCCTTGATTGTGGTATTCAATTCCTTCCCACTTATTCAGCAAGAAATCAAGTCCCTCAAGGAAGCTTGCTTATTACGCGGTCAAGAACTACATTTTTGGTCGCCCCTGATTTACAGTAAGGTTTTGATGACGGTCTTTAGATGGCGCCATCTTTATCTGAGAGCTCTATCTGCGCATGGATATGACGAACATGCACAGTTGGAGAATAGCTATCGGACTTTTTATATTCCTCAAAGGACACTATTCATCTACTTGCTTTTCTTTTTATTGCTTCAAACCAGTCTATTTTTATAAAGGAGTTATTATGGAATTTACAGATATTGCGATGGAATTATCCAAGGAAGCTTGGCAGGCTTCCTTTCATCACCCCTTTGTTTTACAGTTGCAAGAGGGAAATTTAGACCCGTCCATCTTTCGCTATTACTTGATTCAGGATGCCTACTATTTGAAGGCCTTCTCAGAAGCCTATCACCTCTTGGCTGATAAGACTTCGAATCAAGAGATGAAAAGACTCTTGAAACAAAATGCTCAGAGTCTAGTGGAGGGTGAGTTGTTTATCCGCCAACAATTTTTCAAGGAATTGGAAATCAGCGATCAGGAAATGGAGCAACATCCAATCGCTCCCACCTGCTATCATTACATTTCTCACATTTATCGTCAATTTGAAGAAGCAAATCTAGCCATTGCTTTTGCGAGCTTGCTGCCTTGTCCTTGGCTATACCATGATATAGGCAAATCACTTAATCTTAAACCATCACCAAATCCTCTCTACCAACAATGGATTGAAACTTATATTACGGATGAGTTGGAGCAGCAGATCAGAGAGGAGGGAGTGGTGGTCAATCAACTCTATCGAGAAAGTGACGAGACAGACAAGAAAAAAATGCTAGATGCCTTCCACATTAGTGTTCATATGGAAGCTAAGTTTTGGGAAATGGCCTATCAACACCAGACATGGAAGAGCGATTTACAGTCTTTAGAAACAGGAGAAGAATAGAAACATGAGAAAGCACCAATTACAAGTTCACAAATTAACCATTTTATCCATGATGATTGCCCTTGATGTAGTCCTTACGCCTATCTTTCGGATTGAGGGAATGGCACCGATGTCCAGTGTAGTCAATATTCTAGCAGGAATCATGATGGGACCTGTTTATGCCTTGGTCATGGCTACAGTCACAGCCTTTATCCGTATGACGACTCAAGGGATTCCGCCTTTAGCACTTACAGGAGCGACTTTTGGAGCCCTTCTTGCAGGTCTCTTTTATAAGTACGGTCGGAAATTTCACTATTCTGCTCTAGGAGAGATTTTGGGAACAGGTATTATTGGTTCTATTGTTTCCTATCCTGTTATGGTACTCTTTACAGGATCAGCTGCAAAACTTAGCTGGTTTATCTATACTCCTCGATTTTTCGGAGCAACTTTAATCGGTACAGCGATTTCCTTTATTGCCTTTCGATTTTTAATCAAGCAGGAATTCTTTAAAAAAGTGCAAGGATATTTTTTCAGTGAAAGGATAGACTGATGCAGGAATTTACAAATCCTTTCCCTCTGGTAGCAAGTTCCTTGATTCACTGCATCACCAATGAGATTTCTTGTGAGATGCTGGCTAATGGCATTTTGGCCCTAGGATGCAAACCTGTCATGGCAGATGATCCCCGTGAGGTTCTTGATTTTACTAAGCAAAGTCAGGCCCTCTTCATCAATTTGGGGCATTTGTCTGCTGAGAAGGAAAAAGCAATCCGTATGGCAGCTTCTTATGCAGACCAAGCTGGTCTCCCAATTGTGGTAGATGCGGTTGGCGTAACAGCTTCATCCATTCGTAAGAGCTTAGTTAAAGACCTTTTAGACAATAGCCCTATGGTCCTTAAAGGAAACATGTCGGAAATTCGAAGTCTTGTTGGCTTAAAACACCACGGAGTCGGAGTCGATGCGAGTGCTAAAGATCAAGAAACTGAGGATTTGCTTCAAGTCTTGAAAGACTGGTGTCAGACCTATCCAGGTATATCATTCTTAGTTACAGGCCCCAAGGACCTCATCATTTCGAAGAATCAGGTCGCTGTACTGGAAAATGGCTGTGCAGAATTAGACTGGATAACAGGGACAGGAGACTTGGTTGGAGCCTTGACAGCCGTTTTTCTCAGCCAAGGAAAGACTGCCTTTGAAGCTTCGTGTCTAGCAGTCTCTTATCTCAATATCTCTGCTGAGAGAATAGTTGTTCAAGGAATGGGATTGGAAGATTTTCGCTACCAAGTACTCAATCAGCTTTCGCTCCTCAAAAGAGATGAAAATTGGCTAGATGCCATCAAAGGAGATGTTTATGAATAGAGAGGCGCTTAGACTGTATCTGGTAACCAATCGCTACCAAGATTCCTTGGAAAGATTTCTTGAAAAGCTTGAGACGGCCTGCCGTTCAGGGGTTACCATAGTCCAATTACGAGAAAAAAATCTCACAACCAATCAATATTATCAACTGGCAAAACAAGTCAAGGAAATAACAGATGCCTATCAGGTACCCTTGATCATCGATGATCGTTTGGATGTCTGTCTTGCAGTTGATGCTGCAGGTCTGCATATCGGAGATGATGAATTACCCGTTTCGGTTGCCCGCAAAGTCCTTGGTCCTGAAAAAATCCTCGGTGTCACTGCTAAAACGGTTAAAAGAGCCCTCGAGGCAGAAGAAGGAGGTGCGGATTACTTGGGGACAGGAGCCATTTTCCCGACTACGACCAAGGAAAATGCGCCTATCACCCTGATTTCAACCTTGAAGACAATCTGCCAAAGGGTCGCTATTCCAGTAGTTGCTATCGGAGGTTTGACGTCAGAGAATATTGAACAGCTTATTGGCACGGGCATAGCTGGAGTAGCAGTCGTACGCGATCTGATGCAGGCAGAAGATATAGAGGCAAAAACGCAAGCCTTTTTGACAAAGTTGGATGACATTATTTTCTAATTAATACTCAATGAAAATCAAAGAGCAAACTAGGAAGCTAGTCGCAGGTTGCTCAAAGCACAGCTTTGAGGTTGCAGATAAAGCTGATGTAGTTTGAAGAAGTATAAAAACTCTCTAATTCCCTTAAAGCGGGAACTAGAGAGTTTTTTTAATCTTTAAAACTTGTATGGTTGACTGGGCCAGAACCATGACCGAGTTGAGGGGCGTCTTGGATGGCTTTCGTGATAAAGGCCTTGGCCTTATCAACTGCCTGATAAAGGCTTTTTCCCTTGGCTAGTTCAGCAGTAATCACTGCAGCAAAGGTACATCCAGTACCATGTGTATGACAGGTTTGAATTCGTGGACTTTCCCAGACAAATTGGTCATCCTTGGTAAAGAGGAAATCCTTGGCACCGCCTTCGAGATGCCCACCTTTAATAACAACAGACTGAGGACCAAATTCTTTTAAAATCAGGCGACCAGCACGCTGCATGTCTTCAGGATCATGGATTGAAAAACCAACAATCTCTTCTGCCTCAGGAAGATTGGGTGTAATAATAGTTGCAAGGGGAAGTAGATTTGTTTTTAGGTAGTCTCTGGCACTGGTATCAATCAGGGTGTCTCCGCTTGTTGCGACCATAACAGGGTCAAGGACGTAGGGACAATCCAGCTTTTTAAGATAGGGCTGGATGATTTCCATAATTTCGGTAGTTGCCAACATCCCAGTTTTTACAGCCTGAGGTGGGATATCCGAAAAGACACTCTCCAATTGGGCTTTCAACATTTGAGGAGAAACGTGCTCGATTAATTGAACGCCTCTGGTATTTTGAGCGACAAGACTGGTCACAACGGCCATTCCATAGACATCTCTAGCTTGGAACGACTTTAAATCAGCCATAATGCCAGCACCACCACTAGGGTCAGTCCCTGCAATGGTCAAAGCAACAGGTAAATAAGTCATCTAAAACCTCCCAACCAACTGAAGTTTGTATTCTCAAGAACAAGCAAGTCTGTTTTAGGAAGGTAATAGAAGACTGCTAGTCCCCATTATCATTTCCACTTCCATCAGCTAGCATTACCTAGATTGAGTCAAAGGGTCTAACAGTCGTTAATCTCAGCTTTACGCACCCCTAGTGGTTGTTTTCTTTTTTCTTTAGTATAGCATATTTTTATAGTTTATATAGTAAGATTTGACTGAAAATCCTTTATCAAATGATTAAAATTCAATTTTTCAAAGAAAAGATTAATTTCATAGTTGACAAATGTAGATTTTAAGAGTATACTGATAATTGTAATTGACAAATGTAGATTTTGGAGGTGTGCTAATGCAGATTTCAGATGCAGAATGGCAGGTCATGAAGATTATTTGGATGCAAGGAGAGCAGACTAGTACGGATTTAATCAGGGTTCTAGCGGAGCGGTTCGACTGGTCCAAGTCGACCATTCAAACTCTTTTGGCTCGTTTGGTTGAGAAAGAGTGTCTGACAAGGAAAAAAGAAGGCAAGTCTTTTGTTTATTCAGCCCTTTTAACTTTGGATCAAAGTCGGGATTTGCTTGTCCAAGATATCAAAGACAAGGTTTGTTCCCGTAGGATTAAGAACTTACTGGTTGATTTGATTATGGAATGTGATTTTACTCAGGCTGATTTGGCAGGCTTGGAAGCTGTGATTTCTGAGAAGAAATCAAGCGCTGTGACAGAAGTAAGATGTAATTGTATGTAAAGGAGACGTCATGTTAAATAGTATTGTAACCATTGTTTGTATTGCCCTTATCGCGTTTATCTTGTTTTGGTTTTTCAAAAAGCCTGAAAAATCTGGACAAAAGGCCCAGCAAAAAAAGGGCTACCAAGAGATTCGAGTGGAGGTCATGGGGGGCTATACGCCTGAGTTGATTATCCTCAAGAAATCAGTGCCAGCCCGCATTGTCTTTGACCGCAAAGATCCTTCACCATGTTTGGATCAGATCGTATTTCCAGACTTTGGTGTACATGCGGATCTGCCAATGGGGGAAGAGTATGTAGTGGAAATCACGCCTGAGCAGGCTGGAGAGTATGGTTTCTCTTGTGGCATGAATATGATGCACGGTAAGATGATTGTAGAATAGGAGAATGATATGACTGAAATTGTAAAAGCAAGTCTTGAAAATGGTGTTCAAAAAATCCGTATCACGGCAGACAAAGGCTACCATCCAGCCCACATTCAACTGCAAAAAGGAGTTCCTGCTGAGATCACCTTTCACCGTTTGACACCTTCAAACTGTTATAAGGAAATTCTGTTTGAAGAAGAAGGCCTCTTGGAACCAATCGGCGTGGATGAAGAGAAGACAATTCGTTTTACCCCTCAAGAATTAGGTCAACATGAATTTTCTTGTGGTATGAAGATGCAAAAGGGAAGTTATACAGTTGTTGAGAAGACTCGAAAATCTCTATCACTTTTACAGCGTTTTTGGATTACTAGTATCTTTACTGTGCCTCTTGTAATCCTCATGATTGGGATGTCGACAGGAGGAATTAGTCACCAAGTCATGCGTTGGGGCACCTTTTTAGCCACAACACCGATTATGCTAGTAGCAGGTGGTCCTTATATCCAAAGTGCTTGGGCTAGTTTTAAAAAGCACAATGCCAACATGGATACCTTGGTTGCTCTGGGAACCCTAGTGGCCTATTTCTATAGCTTAGTTGCCCTCTTCGCTGGCCTCCCCGTTTACTTTGAAAGTGCTGCCTTTATCTTCTTCTTCGTTCTTATGGGGGCCGTTTTTGAGGAGAAAATGCGGAAAAATACTTCCCAAGCTGTGGAGAAATTACTTGACTTGCAGGCTAAAACAGCAGAAGTATTGCGTGAGGATAACTATGTTCAAGTCCCTTTGGAGCAAGTCAAGGTAGGTGACCTGATTCGAGTGCGTCCCGGTGAAAAGATTGCGGTTGATGGTGTCGTAGTAGAAGGTATCTCTAGTATTGATGAGTCTATGGTGACAGGTGAGAGTCTGCCTGTGGACAAGACAGTTGGAGATACCGTCATTGGTTCAACCATCAATAATAGTGGAACACTTGTTTTTAGAGCAGAAAAAGTTGGTTCAGAGACTGTTTTGGCTCAGATTGTGGATTTTGTGAAGAAAGCTCAGACAAGTCGTGCGCCGATTCAGGACTTGACGGATAAAATTTCAGGGATTTTTGTTCCAGCAGTTGTCATTTTAGGGATTGTGACCTTTTGGGTTTGGTTCGTCTTGCTCAGGGATAGTGTAGTTGTGCTTGGAGCGAGCTTTGTGTCTTCGCTTCTCTATGGAGTAGCAGTTCTGATTATTGCCTGCCCTTGTGCATTGGGACTTGCAACACCGACAGCCCTTATGGTGGGGACAGGTCGCAGTGCCAAGATGGGAGTTCTCCTCAAAAATGGAACGGTTCTACAGGAAATCCAGAAAGTCCAAACTATTGTTTTTGATAAGACAGGAACTTTGACGGAAGGGAAACCTGTGGTCACAGATATCATCGGCGACGAAGTAGAAGTGCTTGGATTGGCAGCTTCCTTGGAAGAAGCTTCTCAACACCCATTGGCTGAGGCTATTGTTAAGCGAGCGACTGAAACTGGACTTGAGCTTCACACTGTGGAAAATTTCCAAGCCTTGCACGGAAAAGGTGTTTCAGGGCAAATCAATGGAAAACAAGTTTTGCTTGGAAATGCTAAAATGCTGGATGGCATGGATATTTCTAGCACTTATCAGGAAAAACTAGAACAACTGGAAAAAGAAGCTAAGACAGTTGTGTTCTTGGCTGTTGAGAATGAAATCAAAGGCTTGCTTGCTCTGCAAGATATTCCTAAGGAAAATGCTAAGCTTGCCATCAGTCAGTTGAAAAAACGAGGTCTTAAAACAGTCATGCTGACAGGAGACAATGCTGGTGTGGCGCGTGCCATTGCCGATCAGATCGGAATCGAAGAGGTCATTGCAGGTGTCTTGCCAGAGGAAAAAGCTCATGAAATCCATAAACTACAAGCGTCTGGCAAAGTAGCCTTTGTTGGGGATGGTATCAATGACGCTCCTGCCCTTAGTGTAGCAGATGTGGGGATTGCTATGGGAGCTGGAACAGATATTGCCATCGAGTCAGCAGATTTGGTGTTGACAACTAATAACCTCCTAGGAGTGGTTCGTGCTTTTGACATGAGTAAGAAAACCTTTAATCGAATTCTGCTCAATCTTTTCTGGGCCTTTATCTACAATGTCGCCGGAATTCCGATTGCAGCAGGAGTCTTTTCAGGTGTTGGACTGGCTCTCAACCCAGAACTGGCAGGTCTAGCCATGGCCTTTAGTTCTGTATCCGTTCTGACCAGTTCACTCTTACTAAACTTTAGTAAAATAGACTAAAAGCGGGCTTGCTCGCTTTTTATACTCTTCAAAAATCTCTTCCAACCACGTCAGCTTTGTCTGCAACCTCAAAGCTGTGCTTTGAGCAACCTGTGGCGAGCTTCCTAGTTTGCTCTGTGATTTTCATTGAGTATTATAAAACAGAAGCTAAAAACGTTTTCAAACTGTACTGTAATAGAGAATAAAAACTTCTGAGCAGATTCTTAGTAAAGTCAAAATAAATGTGATAAATTAGTATTGTAAAAATTTACTGAAACGTTTTCAAAAACTATATGAAACCTTTTTTAGTAGATTTAAAAATATTTGAAGGAGAGTTATCATTATGACTCAAGGGAAAATTACTGCATCTGCAGCAATGCTTAATGTATTGAAAACATGGGGCGTAGACACAATCTACGGTATCCCATCAGGAACACTCAGCTCATTGATGGATGCTTTGGCTGAAGACAAAGATATCCGCTTCTTGCAAGTTCGTCACGAAGAAACAGGTGCTCTTGCAGCGGTTATGCAAGCTAAATTCGGCGGCTCAATCGGGGTTGCAGTTGGTTCAGGTGGTCCAGGTGCGACTCACTTGATTAACGGTGTTTACGATGCAGCTATGGATAACACTCCATTCCTAGCAATCCTTGGATCACGTCCGGTTAACGAACTCAACATGGATGCTTTCCAAGAATTGAACCAAAACCCAATGTACAATGGTATCGCTGTATATAACAAACGTGTAGCTTACGCTGAGCAATTGCCAAAAGTAATTGACGAAGCTTGCCGTGCTGCAGTTTCTAAAAAAGGTCCAGCTGTTGTTGAAATCCCAGTAAACTTCGGTTTCCAAGAAATTGACGAAAACTCATACTATGGATCAGGTTCATACGAGCGTTCATTTATCGCTCCTGCTTTGAACGAAGTTGAAATCGACAAAGCTGTTGAAATCTTGAACAATGCTGAACGTCCAGTTATCTATGCTGGTTATGGTGGTGTTAAAGCTGGTGAAGTGATTACTGAATTGTCACGTAAAATCAAAGCACCAATCATCACAACTGGTAAAAACTTTGAAGCCTTTGAATGGAACTATGAAGGTTTGACAGGTTCTGCTTACCGTGTTGGTTGGAAACCAGCCAACGAAGTGGTCTTTGAAGCAGACACAGTTCTTTTCCTTGGTTCAAACTTCCCATTTGCTGAAGTTTACGAAGCATTCAAGAACACTGAAAAATTCATCCAAGTCGATATCGATCCTTACAAACTTGGTAAACGTCACGCCCTTGACGCTTCAATCCTTGGTGATGCAGGTCAAGCAGCTAAAGCTATCCTTGACAAAGTGAACTCAGTTGAATCTACTCCATGGTGGCGTGCAAACGTTAAGAACAACCAAAACTGGCGTGATTACATGAACAAACTCGAAGGTAAAACTGAGGGTGAATTGCAATTGTATCAAGTTTACAATGCAATCAATAAACATGCTGATCAAGACGCTATCTACTCAATCGACGTAGGTGACACTACTCAAACATCTACTCGTCACCTTCACATGACACCTAAGAACATGTGGCGTACATCTCCACTCTTTGCGACAATGGGTATTGCCCTTCCTGGTGGTATCGCTGCTAAGAAAGACAATCCAGATCGCCAAGTATGGAACATCATGGGTGACGGTGCATTCAACATGTGCTACCCAGACGTTATCACAAACGTTCAATACGACCTTCCAGTTATCAACGTTGTCTTTTCAAATGGTAAATATGCCTTCATCAAGGACAAATACGAAGACACAAACAAACACTTGTTTGGTTGTGACTTCCCTAATGCTGACTATGCGAAAATCGCTGAAGCGCAAGGTGCTGTAGGATTTACAGTTGACCGTATAGAAGACATCGATGCAGTTGTTGCAGAAGCTGTTAAATTGAACAAAGAAGGTAAAACTGTTGTGATCGATGCTCGCATCACTCCACACCGTCCACTTCCAGTAGAAGTACTTGAATTGGATCCAAAACTTCACTCAGAAGAAGCAATCAAAGCCTTCAAGGAAAAATACGAAGCAGAAGAACTCGTACCATTCCGTCTCTTCTTGGAAGAAGAAGGTTTGCAATCACGCGCAATTAAATAATTCCTTCGTGGAACTTAAAAAGATCGGAGCAATCCGGTCTTTTTATGGAGTATAGTAAATGAATTTAAATCAATTAGATATTATCGTTTCAGATGTTCCACAAGTCTGTGCTGACTTGGAGCGTATTTTGGATAAAAAGTCCGATTATGTTGATGACAGTTTTGCTCAGTTTACGATTGGCAGTCACTGTCTGATGTTGTCCCAAAATCATTTGATTCCTTTGGAAGATTTTCAGTCAGGAATCATTCTTCATATTGAGATTGAGGATCTAAATCAGAATTACCAACGTTTAAAAGAGATCGGTGTCGAGATTTTACACGGTCTTTGTGAAACGGATTGGGGAACAGAGTCCTTATTAGTTAAAGGGCCTGCTGGTCTAGTGATTGATTTTTATCGTATGAAGTAGGTAATTCTATTATCAAATTTTTTATCTAAACATTCTTGGAGTGAAACTTAAAAAGATCGGAGCAATTCGATCTTTTTTGTATTTATGCGACTTTCAGTCCGTCTCGCTCCGTTAGGTGCGAGACAAAAAACCACCCGTTTTCACGGGTGGTTATGATTTCTACACTTATTGTTTGGCTTCCTGTTTTAATTGTTGCACCTGTTCCTCGTACTGGACAAGCTCCCTGTCTTTTATATTGATAGTCGCTTCTGCTTCAGCAATGCGGCTTCTCAGATCTTGAGTCTTGTTATGGTGATAGCTAATACCAATAGCACTACCAGCAATGATCCCGATTACTAGACAAGTAAAAATCACCAAAATCAAGGGAGCAGATAGTTGTGTAAAGACAAGACTGACAGTTACTGTTTGACGATTGAGTAGACCAAATGAGATCACAATGACTAATAAGCTCAAACCGCCAATTAGATAAGCCTTATCTTTCAGTGACAATTCATTAAATTTTTTTAGCATAAGTTCCTTTTCTCCTGACTATGTTGATAGAAAACTACACACCATTTAGGTATTAACAAAATTCATTTTACTAGAAAATTTCGATACTGTCAATAATTTCTAACGGCTTATTTACCATCAATCAATCGATTCATTGAAAAGGAGTATTCATTTTCTAATATTTGATTGAGTAAACAGAACGGAGCAATTCGGTCTTTTTTCTGTTCCCTCTTTCTTATAACAAGATTGTGATAGTTTATATCTTTATAACAAAAGTTTTAAAGACTTGATTGTTTTGAAAGAATATTTTAAAATAAGATTCAGTAAAAATGAAAGAGGTTTTGAAAATGTCTGAAAAACAAATGAAAATTTTAGGTTGGGTAGCGACCTTTATGTCTGTTATGATGTATGTGTCTTACTTCCCACAAATCATGAACAATCTGGCTGGTCAAAAAGGAAATTTCATCCAGCCCTTGGTTGCTGCCATCAACTGTAGTCTCTGGGTTTACTACGGTCTTTTCAAAAAAGAAAGAGATATCCCCCTTGCAGCAGCTAATGCACCAGGTATTATTTTTGGCCTAGTGACGGTTATTACAGCTTTGATTTAAAAGGAACAGAGGAGACTAGTTTTCAGTCTTCTTTTTTGTTTCAGGGGAGGCTATTTACTTTTTCTAGAGGATAATTTTTTAAAAAACAATCTGATAAACTTAAATAGTAGAATAGTATCAGTATGTCACAGTATTTTATAAGAAAAGGTTTACAGAATAAGTTATAATATAAGTAAATGAACAAGCAAATAAGAAAGTGAGTAGAGTTATGACCGAAAAACTGACTTTTCCGGATGGTTTCTTGTGGGGCGGAGCGACAGCTGCCAACCAGTGTGAGGGTGCTTATAATTTAGAAGGTCGTGGATTGGCGAATGTGGATGTCGTCCCCATCGGTCCAGATCGTGAAGCCATTATCACAGGTCAGAAAAAGATGTTTTCGTTTGAGGAGGGCTATTTTTACCCAGCCAAGCAAGCTATTGATATGTACCATCATTACAAGGAAGATATTGCCCTTTTTGCGGAAATGGGCTTTAAGACTTATCGTCTATCCATTGCTTGGACTCGGATTTTTCCTAAGGGCGACGAAACAGTGCCAAATGAAGCTGGTCTAGCCTTTTATGAGGATTTATTTAAGGAGTGCCACAAGTATGGTATCCAACCTCTGGTGACTATCACTCATTTCGACTGTCCTATGCACTTGATTACAGAGTACGGTGGTTGGCGCAATCGTCGGATGTTAGACTTCTATGAAAAACTTTGTCGCACACTCTTTACCCGCTATAAGGGTTTGGTCAAATATTGGCTTACCTTCAACGAAATCAACATGATTCTCCATGCCCCCTTTATGGGAGCTGGGCTCTGTTTTGAAGAAGGAGAAAATCAAGAACTGGTTAAATATCAGGCTGCACACTATGAGTTGGTAGCTTCAGCTCTTGCGACAAAGATTGCCCACGAAATTGACCCAGAAAATAAGGTGGGATGTATGTTGGCTGCAGGGCAATACTATCCTAACACAGCCCATCCAAGAGACTACTGGGCAGCCATGGAGGAAGACCGCAAGAGTTACTTCTTCATTGATGTTCAAGCGCGTGGGGAATACCCAAACTACGCCAAGAAGCAGTGGGAGCGTGAGCGAATCGAGATTCAAATGACTGCAGAAGATTTAGAGTTGTTGAAGGACAATACTGTTGACTTTGTTTCCTTCTCTTACTATGCAAGTCTAGTAGCCTCAGGTGATCCAGAAGTTAAAGAATTAACTGCTGGAAATATCTTTGCCTCTCTCAAAAATCCTTATCTTGAATCCTCAGAATGGGGATGGCAGATTGACCCACTTGGTCTTCGTATCACCCTCAATGCTATCTGGGATCGTTACCAAAAGCCAATGTTCATCGTGGAAAACGGTCTAGGTGCTATGGATACACCGGATGAGAATGGTCATGTAGCAGATGACTATCGGATTGCTTACTTAGAGGCTCATATCAAGGCCATGCGAGATGCCATTTACCAAGATGGCGTTGACTTGCTTGGTTATACGACTTGGGGCTGTATCGATCTGGTTTCAGCTGGAACAGGCGAAATGAACAAGCGCTATGGCTTTATCTATGTAGATCGAGATAATGCTGGTCATGGAAGCCTCAAACGTAGCAAGAAGAAATCCTTCTACTGGTACAAGGATGTCATTGCCAGCAATGGTGCAAGCATTGAGTAGAGCACATTTGTTCACTATTTTTATAAAATCTTCTCCCTACTTTATAATATGTGAAAAAGAGTTCAATTAGATGGAGCTTTTTGCTATAATGAGGGGAGAAAAATCAGACAGGAGATCGACATGTCAGAACCATTATTTTTACAATCAGTTATGCAAGAAAAAATCTGGGGTGGAACCAAGCTACGTGATGAGTTTGGTTACGACATCCCAAGTGAAAAAATCGGAGAATATTGGGCCATCTCAGCCCATCCAAATGGAGTCTCTAAAGTTGCCAATGGACGCTACCAGGGAACAGACCTCGCTACTTTGTATGCGGAACATCGTGAATTGTTTGGCAATCGTCCTGAGCCTGTATTTCCACTTTTGACTAAGATTCTGGATGCCAACGACTGGCTCAGCGTCCAAGTTCACCCAGATGATGCTTATGGACTGGAGCATGAAGGCGAACTCGGAAAAACAGAATGCTGGTACATCATCGCTGCGGATGAAGGTTCAGAGATTATCTACGGTCACAATGCCAAGTCAAAAGAAGAACTCCGCCAGCAAATAGAGGATAAGAACTGGGATGATTTGTTGACCAAAGTCCCTGTTAAGGCTGGAGATTTCTTCTATGTACCAAGTGGCACCATGCATGCTATCGGTGCAGGTATCTTAATTCTTGAAACCCAACAATCTAGTGACACCACCTATCGCGTCTATGACTTTGACCGTAAGGATGATAATGGCAACTTACGTGAACTTCACCTTGAAAAATCTATCGATGTTTTAAACATTGGTGAGCCTGCAAATAGCCGTCCTGTAACTGTTAAAGCAGATGATTTACGTTCAACTCTCCTTGTATCCAATGATTTCTTTGCAGTTTACAAGTGGGAGATTACTGGAAAAGTTGACTTCGAAAAGACAGCTGACTACAGCTTATTGAGTGTCTTAGCTGGTCAAGGTCAGCTTACTGTTGACGGGAAAAACTATCCAATCCAAAAAGGTAGCCACTTTATCCTACCAAGTGATGTTGAAGCTTGGACTCTGGAAGGACAAGATTTGGAATTGATTATTAGCCATCCATAAAAAAGAAAGGACCTGAGTTTACTACTCAAGTCCTTTTTGATTACATAAATTGGGCGATGAAGACCACGATGATGATGATTGGAATGATGAAACGAAGAAGGAAGAGCCAGACTTGGAACAGTCCCTGTTTCCATGCTGTTTCATCAAGATGCAGCTCCTCCATAGCAAGTGTCTTCTTAAAGATGTAGCCAGTAAAGAGTGAAAGGCAGAGAGCTCCAAATGGCATAAGGAGATTGGAAACCAAGAAGTCCATAGCATCAAAGAAGGTCTTTCCAAAGATGTGAACATCCGCCATGACACCGTAAGATAGGGCTGAAGGAATTCCAAAGACAAAGGTCAAGATTCCTAAAATAGCACTCCATTTAGCACGCTTACTGTTGTCCTGGTTGGTGATATTGCCCACATTGATTTCCAGCATAACAACGGAAGAAGTGACCGTCGCAAAGAGGAAGAGCAAGAGGAAGAGGATGTAGAAAATGGTTCCAAAAGGCATCTTGTCAAAGAGTTGAGGCAAGACGATAAAGAGCAGGCTAGGTCCCCCTTCAGACTGGATATTGAAGGCTGACATAGCAGGGAAAATGGCTAGACCTGCCATGATGGACACCGAGATGTTCATTGCTACGATAGAAATTCCTGACTGGACTAGATTGGTTTTCTTGTCCAAATAAGAAGCATAGGTCAGCATGGCTGTAACCCCTAGTGAGAGGGCAAAGAAAGATTGTCCCAGAGCATAGAGGAGACCAGCACTTGTCAGCTTAGAGAAGTCTGGTTTGAGGAAGTAAAGAACCCCTTCCATGGCATTTGGCAAACTGAGAGAGCGCCCAATGATGACAACAAAGATGATAAAGAGCAGGGGCATCATGACCTTAGAAGCTCTTTCAATCCCTTTTTGAACCCCACGTGATACAATAAAGATATTCAATAGGATAAAGACCGCTTGTGCCCCTAGGGCAATGGCTGGATTTGAAATGATGGAAGTAAATAACTGAGCATAATCCCCCGTTCCACCAATTTGGAACAATTTTCCAAACTCAATGCCTAGATAGACTAGAATCCATCCTCCAATAACACTGTAGAAAGATAAGAGGATAAAGAGGGCAAAGGCACCAATCCAACCGATAAAGTTGTACTTACTATTCTTGCCTAGTTTTCCAAAGGTTTTGATAGCTGAGACACCAGCGCTTCGGCCGAGGGCAAATTCAGCTAGCAAAAGGGGAAAACCGATTAGAATAGTGGAGATGAGAAAGACTAGTAAAAAGCCTCCTCCACCGTTAGCAGCAGTCATATAAGGAAATTTCCAAACGGCTCCAAGTCCGATGGCTGAACCAGCAGATGCTAGGATAAAGCCCAGTTTAGAACCCCATTGCGATTTTTCAGACATAGTTAAACTCCTAAAATTAGTATTACAAAAGAAAAAGCTACTGCCCTTGGCAAATAGCCTCATAAGTACTCAAGATGAGCCTTTCTTTTGATTGATAGACTTGACTATCCTATCATGTTTTCTAAGGTCTGTCAAGAAAACCATTTTCATGTTATGATAAAGTAAAAAATTTCGCAAAAACGCTTGACTCTGACCTAAGGGGAGGGGTTATACTATCATTGTAAGGAGGAAATCATGTACCATATAAAAGAAGCTGCGCAGCTTTCGGGCGTCTCTGTCAAGACCCTACACCACTACGACAAGATAGGACTCTTAGTTCCTTTAAAGTCGGAAAACGGCTATCGAACCTACAGTCAGGAGGATTTGGAACGCCTTCAGGTCATTCTTTATTACAAGTATCTAGGTTTTTCTTTAGAAAAGATAGCAGAGCTATTAAAGGAAGAAAGGACAGATTTATTGCCTCATTTGACCAGGCAGTTGGACTATTTGACTCGAGAAAGGGAACATCTGGATACCTTGATTTCAACCTTGCAGAAAACCATTCAAGAACAAAAAGGAGAAAGAGAAATGAGCATTCAAGAGAAATTTGCTGGATTTAACTACCAAGACCATCAAAAATACCACCAAGAGGCGGTAGAGAAATATGGACAAGAAGTCATGGACCAAGCGCTGGAGCGCCAGAAAGGTCACGAAGACGAGGCTACAGCTGCCTTCAACCAAGTTTTTCAAGCTTTGGCACAAAATCTTCAAGCTGGTCTACCTGTAACAGCAACTGAAAATCAAGAAGAAGCTGCTAAACTCTTGCAAGCCATCCGTACTTATGGATTTGATTGTACTATTGAAGTATTCGGTTATATCGGTAAAGGCTACGTTTATAACCCAGAGTTTAAGGAAAACATTGACAAATTTGGACCTGGAACAGCCCAGTACACATCAGATGTGATTGCTCATTATGTCCAAACTCAGACAAAATAAAATCGGAGGAGTATTCTTCCGATTTTTACTAAATTCAAGCACTACTTGCTTAATAATTTTTCTACTACATTTAGTTTTCGCATGGTCAAATCCACATTGAAAAGCTTTTCAAGATAGTTAGTACTGAGCTTTTTTCGTTTTGCAGTTCTAGGGAGATAGAGGTAGAGACAGTGGTTACCGACACAAATTTCTTCTTCGCTGTAATCAATTTTTAATTTTTCTAAAGGAAGACTTTGAATAGGTTCTTGATAAAAAATCACGTGTACACGGTCATAAAGATAGTGTTCTCCAAACGGATTTTCTTGGACAATGTTTTTAAAAATATCCTTATTCTTAATGATTATTTTGAGATCGGCTTCAATCTTTTCCTTTATTAGAGTATGAACCTGTTCTCGTATTTCTTCGAGAGCTAAGTTACTTTCAAGAATAATATTTCCACTTTGAATATAAGTTCGAACTTGTTGAAAACCAGCTTCTGTCAAGATATCTACTAGATAAGACATTTTAGGGATAGCATTTTTTCCATTAGGAGTCACTCCCCTTAGCAAGATAATATGTTCCAAAGTAGTTCCTTTCTTTTGGGGCGGATTGTTCCGTTTAGTAATGTATATTTAGATTGGGTTTGCTCCTGCCACCCAGCCGGTACAGAGGGCAGAAGTGATGTTAAAGCCACCAGTGTGGGCATTGATATCTAGTACCTCGCCAGCAAAGTGGAGTCCAGGTACCAGCTTACTTTCTAGAGTTTTGGGATTGATTTCCTTGAGACTGACGCCCCCTTTGGTAACAAAGGACTTGGAAAGGGACATTTTGCCAGTCACAGGGATTTTGAGAGCCTTGATAGACTGGAGAAGTTGTTCACGTTCCTTTTCAGTCAGTTGTTTGACTTTTTCAGGATAGCCTTGCACAAAAAATTCTGCCAAGCGTTCTGGGAGCAAGGTTTTTAAGGCATTTTTTAGAGATTTTTCCCGATTTTCTTCTAGAAATGTAGCCAAGTCTTTCTCAGAAAGTTGAGGTAGAACATCCAGTGAGAGAACCTCCCCACCCTTTACAAAGCTAGACATACGCAGAGCAGCAGGGCCTGACAAACCAAAGTGGGTAAAAAGCAGATCGTGAGTGATGACATGCTTGCCATAACTTAGGGTCACATCATCCAGAGAAATCCCTTGTAAGGCCTTATGTGGAAAATCCGTCAATAATGGACTTTCAGCAGCCTCAAGTTCGGTAATGGTGTGTTTAAAATGACGGGCAATCTCATGTCCAAAACCAGTCGAACCAGTGGAAGGATAGGATTTTCCACCAGTTGTGACAATCAGTTTATCACAAGTGAAATTTTGGTCTGCGGACTTCAGGACAAACTGGTCATCCACCTTTTTAACCGAAACAATCTCGGTTTGAGTAGCAACTTGACCACCTAGCTCAGTGATTTTCTTTTCCAAGGCATCGATAATGGTTCGAGACTTGTCACTAGCAGGAAAGACGCGCCCGTGGTCTTCGACTTTAAGTTTAACCCCATTTTCCGTAAAAAAGTTAATGATATCATGGTTATCAAATTGGGAGAAGACACTGTAGAGAAAGCGCCCATTTCCAGGGATGCCAGCTAGCAGGTCGTCCAAGCTACCATTGTTGGTCACATTGCAACGTCCACCACCAGTCCCAGCTAATTTTTTTCCAAGTTTCCGATTTTTTTCGATAAGGAGGGTTTTCTGTCCATAAAAGCTACTGGAAATCGTAGCCATCATACCAGCAGGTCCTCCACCGATGACAATAGTATCAAAATGTTTCATAGCTCTATTGTACCACAAAAAAACAAGAGATGAAGTCACCTCTTGTCAAGAATGCAATTAATCAATTTCATATCCCATCAGCAAACCACCATCTTCTGCATAAAAACTGCAGAGACCAGATGTTGGGAGAATTTTAATATCCGCCTGTGGGAAATTTTCGCGGATTCGCTCTGAGAGCTGTTGGCAACATTTCTCGTTATTGCGTTGGGCCATGACAATACGGCCACCAGCATATCCAGCTTTTATTAACTCCTCATAGGCTGCCTGAATCGATTTCTGTGGTCCTCTTGCTTTTTGTAGCAATTCGAGGGTTCCGGTTTCACTAGCTTCTCCGACCATACGGATGTTGAGAAGCCCAACGACCGTACCGATAAGTTTGCTCAAACGGCCGTTTTTTACCAAGTTATCGACTTTGGCTAGAACAAAGAGCAACTTGGTTTTTTCTTGATAGGCAGTGATAGCTTCAACCACTTCTTCAAAAGATAAGCCTTGGTCAATCAAGTCATTTAACTTTTCTACGAGTAAGTCAACTTCCCCGCCAGCAGACAAACTATCAATTACATGAATCTTAGTGTCAGGATGATCTTCCAGATAAATATTCTTGGCCAGTTGAGCACTATTGTGACTGCCAGAAAGAGTACCTGTGATAGTTACTAGGAAAATGTTTTTGGCTCCTTCAAATGCTCGCAAATAGTCATCTGGACTTGGACAAGCTGATTTTGAAGCTTCTGCAGTGGCATACATGGTTTCCATCATTTGGTCAATGTCAAGACTGGCATCATCAACAAAGACCTGATCAGCTACTTGAATGGTTAAGGGCACACTTACAAAGGTCGTGTCAATAGCTGGTCTTGCCAGCTGACGATAATCACAACCAGAGTCAGCAATAATCTTCCAAGTCATAGAAATTCTCCATCTTTGTCAGTTATACATTGACAAAGGTTCTGTCTTTTTTTACAATTATATCATGAAATCCCTTGAAACAAAAGCCTCATCCGTCTGTTGTGACAAGTAGAAAGAAAATGTTATGTCTGAACGTAGAATCTCTGAAAAGTCTCTTGAAAATCTCAGAAAATCAAACCAAGAATCCAATTTATTAACTAGAGAAGCCATCGAAACAGCCCTCTTGCAACTCTTGGAAAAAAAGGACTTGACCAAGATTAGTATTTCTGAATTGGTCAAACGTGCAGGCGTTTCTCGTGCAGCCTTTTACCGTAATTATGATTCCAAAGAGGAGATTTTAGAAAGCGTCTTTAAACGAACTGTCCACAATATTATGGAACAGTTGCATCATTATGATTTAAAGACAGACCTTTATCTGGTCTGGGTTCACCTTTTCCGAGAGGCCAGAAAGGAAGCCAGAGTGATTCAATTGGCCTTGGATTACCATCTGGAAAAAATCTTTGTCCAAGCCATGCAGGAATTTTTAGAAAAATACCATGGGAAATCAAAAGGTGTCAGCTCTTATCTTCATTCCTTTTGGAGCTCGGCCATCGTTTCTGTCCTTCTAAAATGGATCAAGGATGGCATGAAGGTACCAGCTGAAAAGATTGCAGATTTAGGTTTACCATTTTTTAAAAAATAGAGAAAAAGGAGAAGAGATATGACTGAAAAAAGACTAGCATGGGATGAGTATTTTGCAGCCCAAGCCTTACTAATTGCCAATCGTTCCACTTGTAAACGTGCCAAAGTGGGCGCAATTTTGGTAAAGGATAATAAAGTTATTTCCACTGGTTATAATGGTTCGGTGTCAGGGACTGAGCATTGTATTGATCACGAATGTCTGGTCATCGAAGGTCACTGTGTTCGCACTCTTCACGCAGAGGTTAATGCCATTCTCCAAGGTGCAGAACGTGGGGTTCCCAAAGGCTTTACAGCCTATGTGACCCACTTTCCATGTCTAAACTGTACAAAACAATTGCTTCAGGTTGGTTGCAAGCGTGTGGTTTATATCAACCAGTACAGAATGGACGACTACGCCCAATACCTTTATCAAGAAAAAGGGACAGAATTGACTCATTTACCACTTGAGACAGTACAGACAGCTCTTAAAGAGGCTGATCTAATGTAAAAAATATCAAAAATAAATGGTTTAGAAAGATTTTTAAACCGTTTTTTGGTATAATAAGAAGAATAAATTGAAAGAAGGAATTCCAAAAATGGGAAAAATTGAAGTTATTAATCATCCACTGATTCAACACAAATTGTCAATCTTACGTCGTACAGATACTTCTACAAAAGCTTTCCGTGAGCTAGTAGATGAGATTGCAATGTTGATGGGATATGAAGTACTTCGTGATCTTCCACTAGAAGATGTGGAAATCGAAACACCAATCACAAAAACAGTTCAAAAACAATTGGCTGGTAAGAAATTGGCTATCGTTCCAATCTTGCGTGCAGGTATCGGGATGGTTGATGGACTTTTGAGCTTGGTTCCAGCTGCTAAAGTTGGCCACATCGGTATGTACCGTGATGAAGAAACGCTTCAACCAGTTGAGTACTTGGTGAAATTGCCTGAAGATATTGACCAACGTCAAATTTTTGTGGTAGACCCAATGTTGGCAACAGGTGGCTCAGCAATCTTGGCTGTTGATTCTCTTAAAAAACGTGGCGCATCAAATATCAAATTTGTCTGCCTTGTATCTGCTCCAGAAGGTGTTAAAGCCCTTCAAGAAGCTCATCCAGATGTAGAAATCTTTACAGCAGCCTTGGATGAACGCTTGAACGAACACGGTTATATCGTTCCAGGTCTTGGAGATGCTGGGGACCGCTTGTTCGGTACAAAATAAAATAAAAAAGAGATTGACTTGGAAAAGGATTTCCAGTCACGAAAGGAGGTTGAATTTTTGTTTCTGTCTAATGAAAACAGAGCAAAAATTTGACCTTTTTTGACCAAGATATTATAATAGTCTTATCTTCAGTCATTTGACCAATAAAATTAAAACTCAAAAGGAGAAATAAATGATTCCTGTAGTTATTGAACAAACAAGCCGTGGAGAACGTTCCTACGATATTTACTCACGTCTTCTTAAAGACCGCATCATTATGCTGACAGGCCCAGTTGAAGACAATATGGCCAACTCTGTTATTGCCCAGTTGCTTTTCTTGGATGCCCAAGATAGTACAAAGGATATTTACCTTTATGTCAATACACCTGGTGGTTCCGTTTCAGCTGGTTTGGCAATCGTTGATACCATGAACTTTATCAAGGCAGATGTCCAAACCATTGTTATGGGAATGGCAGCATCTATGGGGACGGTCATTGCATCAAGTGGAGCAAAAGGCAAACGTTTCATGCTTCCAAATGCAGAGTATATGATCCACCAACCAATGGGTGGTACAGGTGGAGGTACTCAGCAAACCGATATGGCGATCGCTGCAGAACACTTGCTTAAAACTCGTAATACCTTGGAAAAAATCTTGGCTGAAAATTCAGGTCAGTCAATCGAAAAAGTTCACGCAGATGCAGAACGCGATAACTGGATGAGTGCCCAAGAAACACTTGAATATGGCTTTATTGATGAAATCATGGCCAACAATTCATTGAATTAATGATCAAAGAAGGCAAACTCGACTGGGTTTGCTTTTTTTGGTATAATAGGGAGAGATTTCTTAGAAAGAGGATTTATCATGTTTGAAAAAGTCAATCGATCTGGCTTGATTATCTATCTTTACTATAATCGTGATGCCAAAAAATTGCAGGATTATGGAGATATTACCTATCATTCCAAGAAACATCGTTACTTACAACTCTATGTTCCAACTCAAGAAATGGAGCAATTGGTCGGGCGCTTGGGCAAGGAAAAGTTTATAAAAAAAGTCAGGGTTTGTCATATCCAAGAGCTGGAAACACCCTTTGTGGGCAATCTTCATCGAGAGGAAAACGTTATCATCGAAAAAGTTCAAGAAAAGTGTTGACAATTTTCTGATAATTCGGTATATTCTTAACATGCTATTTATTTAAGAAATAAGGAGACAAAAAAAGATGAAGAAAAAATTTGCCCTATCGTTTGTGGCGCTTGCAAGTGTAGCACTTCTTGCAGCCTGTGGAGAAGTGAAGTCTGGAGCGTCAAACGCTGCTGGTAACTCAGTAGAGGAAAAGACAATCAAAATTGGATTTAACTTCGAAGAAACTGGTGCCGTAGCTGCCTACGGAACATCTGAACAAAAAGGTGCCCAACTTGCCGTTGATGAAATCAATGCAGCAGGTGGTATCGACGGAAAACAAATCGAAGTAGTTGATAAAGATAATAAATCTGAAACTGCTGAGGCGGCTTCAGTAACAACTAACCTAGTAACCCAATCTAAGGTATCAGCAATCGTAGGACCTGCGACATCTGGTGCAACTGCAGCTGCTGTAGCTAACGCTACAAAAGCAGGTGTTCCATTGATTTCGCCAAGTGCGACTCAAGATGGATTGACTAAAGGTCAAGATTACCTCTTTATCGGAACATTCCAAGATAGCTTCCAAGGAAAAATTATCTCAAACTATGTTACTGAAAAATTAAACGCTAAGAAAGTTGTTCTTTACACTGACAATGCCAGCGACTATGCTAAAGGTATTGCTAAAGCCTTCCGTGAAGCTTACAAAGGTGAAATCGTTGCAGATGAAACTTTCGTAGCAGGTGACACAGACTTTCAAGCAGCCCTTACAAAAATGAAAGGGAAAGACTTTGATGCTATCATCGTCCCTGGTTACTACACTGAAGCTGGTAAAATTGTAAACCAAGCGCGTGGTATGGGAATTGATAAACCAATCGTTGGTGGTGATGGATTCAACGGTGAAGAGTTTGTACAACAAGCAACTGCTGAAAAAGCATCAAACATCTACTTTATCTCAGGCTTCTCAACTACTGTAGAAGTTTCAGCTAAAGCAAAAGCTTTCCTTGATGCTTACCGTGCTAAGTACAACGAAGAGCCTTCAACATTTGCAGCCTTGGCTTATGACTCAGTTCACCTTGTAGCAAACGCAGCAAAAGGTGCTAAAAACTCAGGTGAAATCAAGGATAACCTTGCTAAAACAAAAGATTTTGAAGGTGTAACTGGTCAAACAAGCTTCGATGCAGACCACAACACAGTCAAAACTGCTTACATGATGACCATGAACAATGGTAAGGTTGAAGCAGCAGAAGTTGTAAAACCATAATAGAAAAATGTTGAAATAGGGAATGAGCCTCGGACTCACTCCCTGTTTCGATGTTTAATACTCTTTGAAAATCAAATTCAAACTGCGTCAACGTCGCCTTGCCGTACTCAAGTACAGCCTGCGGCTAGTTTCCTAGTTTGCTCTTTGATTTTCATTGAGTATAAGAACCTATCAAAAAGTGAGGGAAAACCCTCAAAATTATATATAGAAAGAGTGAATCTTATGCTCCAACAACTAGTAAATGGTTTGATTCTAGGTAGTGTTTATGCGCTGTTAGCCCTAGGATATACCATGGTTTACGGAATTATCAAGCTCATCAACTTCGCCCACGGTGATATTTATATGATGGGAGCCTTTATCGGTTATTTCTTGATTAATTCTTTCCAAATGAATTTCTTTGTAGCTCTTATTGTAGCTATGTTAGCGACAGCCATTCTTGGTGTCGTGATTGAGTTCCTTGCTTACCGACCTTTGCGTCACTCTACTCGTATTGCTGTTTTGATTACAGCTATTGGGGTTTCTTTCCTATTGGAATATGGGATGGTCTATCTGGTTGGTGCTAATACCCGTGCCTTCCCTCAAGCGATTCAAACAGTTCGCTATGATTTGGGACCAGTTAGCCTAACAAACGTGCAGTTAATGATTTTGGCCATTTCCTTGATTTTGATGATTTTGTTACAAGTCATTGTCCAAAAGACTAAGATGGGGAAAGCCATGCGTGCAGTATCCGTAGATAGCGATGCAGCGCAATTGATGGGGATCAATGTAAACCGTACTATCAGCTTTACCTTCGCTTTGGGGTCAGCTCTTGCGGGTGCGGCTGGTGTTCTGATTGCCCTTTATTATAACTCTCTTGAGCCTTTGATGGGGGTTACTCCAGGTCTTAAGTCTTTCGTTGCCGCAGTACTTGGTGGTATCGGAATTATTCCTGGTGCGGCTCTTGGTGGCTTTGTGATTGGTCTATTGGAAACCTTTGCGACAGCCTTTGGAATGTCAGACTTCCGTGATGCCATTGTTTATGGAATCCTGTTGTTGATCTTGATTGTCCGCCCAGCTGGTATCCTTGGTAAAAATGTGAAAGAGAAGGTGTAAACGATGAAAGAAAATTTAAAAGTTAATATTCTATGGTTACTCCTTTTGTTAGCTGGCTATGGCTTGATTAGTGTATTGGTTTCAGTTGGAGTACTAAACCTATTCTATGTACAGATTTTACAACAAATTGGAATTAATATTATTCTGGCTGTTGGTCTCAACTTAATCGTTGGTTTTTCAGGACAATTTTCACTTGGGCATGCTGGTTTCATGGCGATTGGTGCCTATGCCGCTGCTATTATTGGTTCTAAATCACCAACCTACGGTGCCTTCTTTGGAGCCATGCTTGTAGGGGCTTTACTTTCAGGAGCAGTTGCCTTGCTTGTCGGAATTCCAACCTTACGCTTGAAGGGGGATTATCTTGCGGTAGCGACTCTTGGGGTTTCTGAAATTATCCGTATCTTTATCATCAATGGTGGAAGCCTTACAAACGGTGCGGCAGGTATCTTGGGAATTCCAAACTTTACAACTTGGCAAATGGTTTACTTCTTTGTCGTGATTACAACCATTGCAACCTTGAACTTCTTGCGTAGTCCAATTGGTCGTTCAACCCTATCCGTTCGTGAGGATGAAATCGCTGCTGAGTCAGTTGGGGTTAATACGACTAAAATTAAAATCATCGCCTTTGTCTTTGGTGCTATTACTGCAAGTATTGCAGGGTCACTTCAGGCAGGATTTATCGGGTCTGTTGTACCGAAAGATTACACATTCATTAACTCAATCAACGTATTGATTATTGTTGTATTTGGTGGACTTGGTTCCATTACAGGTGCCATCGTTTCAGCTATTGTTCTTGGAATTTTGAATATGCTTCTCCAAGATGTTGCCAGCGTGCGTATGATTATTTACGCTTTGGCCTTGGTATTGGTAATGATTTTCAGACCAGGTGGACTCCTTGGAACATGGGAATTGAGCCTATCACGTTTCTTTAAAAAATCTAAGAAGGAGGAACAAAACTAATGGCATTACTTGAAGTAAAACAGTTAACCAAACATTTTGGCGGTCTAACAGCTGTTGGAGATGTGACTCTTGAATTGAACGAAGGGGAACTGGTTGGACTAATCGGTCCAAATGGAGCTGGGAAAACAACCCTTTTCAACCTCTTGACGGGTGTTTATGAACCAAGCGAGGGAACAGTAACACTAGATGGTCATCTTTTGAATGGAAAGTCACCATATAAGATTGCTTCTTTGGGACTTGGACGTACATTCCAAAATATCCGTCTCTTTAAAGATTTAACAGTTTTGGACAATGTTTTGATTGCTTTTGGCAATCATCACAAACAACATGTTTTTGCTAGTTTTTTGCGCTTACCAGCTTTTTACAAGAGTGAAAAAGAATTAAAAGCTAAAGCTTTGGAATTGCTTAAAATCTTTGATTTAGATGGTGATGCAGAAACTCTTGCTAAAAATCTTGCCTACGGACAACAACGTCGTTTGGAAATTGTTCGTGCCCTTGCTACGGAACCTAAAATTCTCTTTTTAGATGAACCAGCAGCAGGTATGAATCCACAGGAAACAGCAGAATTGACTGAGTTAATTCGTCGTATCAAAGATGAATTTAAGATTACGATCATGCTGATTGAACACGATATGAATCTGGTCATGGAAGTAACAGAACGTATCTACGTACTTGAATATGGTCGTTTGATTGCTCAGGGAACTCCAGACGAAATTAAGACCAATAAACGCGTTATCGAAGCTTATCTAGGAGGTGAAGCCTAATGTCTATGTTAAAAGTTGATAATCTTTCTGTGCATTACGGTATGATCCAAGCAGTCCGTGATGTAAGCTTTGAAGTGAATGAAGGAGAAGTCGTTTCCCTTATCGGTGCCAATGGTGCAGGTAAGACAACCATTCTCCGTACCTTGTCTGGTTTGGTTAGACCGAGTTCAGGAAAGATTGAATTTTTAGGTCAAGAAATCCAAAAAATGCCAGCTCAAAAAATCGTGGCAGGTGGTCTTTCACAAGTTCCAGAAGGACGCCACGTCTTCCCTGGCTTGACTGTTATGGAAAATCTAGAAATGGGAGCTTTCTTAAAGAAAAATCGTGAAGAAAATCAAGCTAACTTGAAGAAGGTTTTCTCACGCTTCCCACGTCTTGAAGAACGCAAGAACCAAGATGCAGCTACTCTTTCAGGGGGGGAACAACAAATGCTTGCCATGGGACGCGCTCTTATGTCAACACCAAAACTTCTTCTTTTAGATGAACCATCAATGGGACTTGCCCCAATCTTTATCCAAGAAATTTTTGATATCATTCAAGACATCCAGAAACAAGGAACAACCGTCCTCTTGATTGAACAAAATGCCAATAAAGCACTTGCAATCTCTGACCGAGGATACGTACTGGAAACAGGAAAAATCGTTCTATCAGGAACAGGAAAAGAACTCGCCTCATCAGAAGAAGTCAGAAAAGCATATCTAGGTGGCTAAAACAATCCAGTGGATTGTTTTAGTCGGCAGATGAAAATTACGAAGTAATCATCATTTCCAGTAGATTATTTTAGTTGACATATTTAGATTGCAAACAAATCTACATCTACACTGAAAGATGAATTTCTAATAATTGAAAAAATCGAATGAAACGTTTCTTACCTTCATTCAGGGAGCTCGATTTTAGAGCTCTTTTTGCTAGCTTATTCATACTTTTCTGAATTTTGAAAAAGAAATGTAAGCGTTTGATAGATTTGCAAAAAGATTGTATAATAGGGATAAGAATAGAAAAGGAGAAGTCTCATGGCAGTTAAAGATTTTATGACCCGTAAGGTAGTGTATATTAGTCCAGATACAACAGTATCTCATGCAGCGGATTTGATGAGAGAGCAAGGGTTGCACCGCTTGCCTGTTATCGAAAATGATCAATTAGTTGGTTTGGTAACTGAAGGAACCATTGCGCAAGCTAGTCCATCTAAAGCAACCAGTCTTTCTATCTATGAGATGAACTATCTTCTGAATAAGACTAAAGTAAAAGATGTCATGATTCGTGATGTTGTCACTGTCTCAGGCTATGCTAGTCTAGAAGATGCAACTTATTTGATGTTAAAAAACAAGATTGGTATTCTTCCTGTAGTAGATAACCATCAAGTCTATGGGGTTATTACGGACCGTGACGTTTTCCAAGCCTTTCTTGAAATTGCTGGTTATGGAGAAGAAGGGATTCGTGTTCGCTTTGTAACAGAAAATGAAGTTGGTGTTCTTGGAAAAATTGTTTCTCTAATTGTTGAAGAAAATTTGAATATCTCCCATACAGTAAATATTCCGCGTAAAGATGGTAAGGTCATTATCGAAGTTCAAATCGATGGATCAATTGATTTACCAGCCTTGAAAGAAAAATTTGAAGCAGAAAAATTTGAAGCAGAAAACATCCAAGTAGAAGAAATTACTCGTACTTCAGCAAAAGTCTTGTAAGAAGGGAAGCCGAAAGGCTTCTTTTTACGTGTAACAAGGGATTAGAGCAAAAGATGGAAAGAAATGATAGATTATGGTATAATAAAACGATATAAAAAAGGAGTATTTATGGACATTTCAGAAATTCGTCAGAAAATTGACGCAAATCGTGAAAAATTAGCTTCTTTCAGGGGGTCTCTTTGACCTCGAAGGTTTAGAGGAAGAGATTGCCATCTTGGAAAACAAGATGACAGAACCTGATTTTTGGAACGATAATATCGCGGCCCAAAAAACGTCGCAAGAATTAAATGAATTAAAAAATACCTACAATACCTTCCATAAAATGGAAGAGTTGCAGGATGAAGTTGAAATTTTATTAGACTTTTTGGCAGAAGACGAGTCAGTGCATGAAGAATTGGTTGCACAGTTATCAGAACTCGATAAAATGATGACCAGCTACGAGATGACCCTTCTCTTGTCAGAACCTTATGACCATAATAATGCGATTTTGGAAATCCATCCAGGATCCGGTGGTACTGAGGCTCAGGACTGGGGTGATATGTTGCTTCGTATGTACACTCGCTATGGAAATGCCAAAGGATTTAAAGTAGAAGTTTTGGATTACCAAGCAGGAGATGAGGCTGGTATTAAGTCAGTAACCCTATCATTTGAAGGACCCAATGCCTATGGTCTTCTCAAGTCAGAAATGGGGGTGCACCGTTTGGTGCGAATTTCACCATTTGACTCTGCTAAACGTCGCCATACTTCTTTCACATCTGTAGAAGTGATGCCAGAGTTGGATGATACCATTGAAGTGGAAATTCGGGAAGATGATATCAAGATGGATACCTTCCGTTCAGGTGGTGCTGGTGGACAAAACGTCAATAAGGTCTCAACAGGTGTACGTTTAACACATATTCCTACTGGGACTGTTGTCCAGTCAACGGTCGATCGTACCCAGTATGGAAATAGAGATCGTGCCATGAAGATGTTGCAGGCTAAGCTCTATCAAATGGAGCAAGAAAAGAAAGCAGCGGAAGTTGATTCCCTCAAGGGTGAGAAAAAGGAAATCACATGGGGAAGCCAAATCCGTTCATATGTTTTCACGCCTTATACTATGGTAAAAGATCATCGAACTAGCTTTGAAGTTGCGCAGGTAGATAAGGTTATGGATGGGGACCTAGATGGTTTTATCGATGCCTACCTCAAGTGGCGAATCAGCTAAGATAGAAAGGAACTCACATGTCAATCATTGAAATGAGAGATGTCGTCAAAAAGTATGATAATGGAACGACAGCTTTGCGAGGTGTCTCAGTCACTGTTGAACCCGGGGAATTTGCCTATATCGTAGGTCCGTCAGGAGCTGGGAAGTCAACATTTATTAGAGCTTTGTACCGCGAAGTAAAAATCGAAAAAGGAAGCTTAACTGTTGCTGGTTTTAATCTGGTTAGAATTAAAAAGAAAGATGTCCCTCTCCTACGTCGTAGTGTTGGGGTTGTCTTCCAAGATTATAAACTGTTACCAAAGAAAACCGTTTATGAAAATATTGCTTATGCAATGGAAGTTATTGGTGAGAGCCGCCGTAATATCAAAAAACGTGTTATGGAAGTTTTAGACTTGGTTGGATTGAAGCATAAGGTTCGTTCTTTCCCAAATGAACTTTCAGGGGGAGAACAGCAACGGATTGCAATTGCACGTGCCATTGTAAACAATCCAAAAGTATTGATTGCGGACGAACCAACAGGAAACTTGGACCCAGATAATTCATGGGAAATTATGAACTTGCTGGAACGCATCAATCTCCAAGGTACAACTGTCTTGATGGCTACCCACAACAGTCAGATTGTAAATACCTTGCGCCACCGTGTCATTGCCATTGAAAATGGCCGTGTCGTTCGTGACGAAGCTAAAGGAGAATATGGATACGATGATTAGTAGATTTTTTCGTCATTTATTTGAATCATTAAAAAGTTTAAAACGAAATGGCTGGATGACAGTAGCTGCTGTCAGTTCAGTTATGATTACTTTGACCTTGGTTGCAATATTTGCATCTGTTATCTTTAATACTGCTAAACTAGCTACAGATATTGAAAATAATGTTCGAGTAATGGTATACATTCGTAAGGACGTAGCTGATAATAGTGAGACGATTGAAAAAGAAGGTCAAACTGTTACAAATAACGACTACCATAAGGTATATGATGCTTTGAAAAGTATGTCAACTGTTAAAAGTGTTACGTTTTCAAGTAAAGAAGAACAATATGAAAAGTTGACAGAAACAATGGGGGACAACTGGAAAATCTTTGAAGGCGATGCCAACCCTCTCTATGATGCATATATCGTTGATACCAATACACCAAGTGATGTAAAGACAGTAGCAGAAGAGGCTAAAAAAATCGAGGGTGTATCAGAAGTTCAAGATGGTGGTGCTAATACAGAACGCTTGTTTAAGTTAGCCTCATTTATTCGTGTCTGGGGACTAGTTATCGCGGGATTATTGATTTTCATTGCAGTGTTCTTGATTTCTAATACTATACGTATCACCATCATTTCACGAAGCCGTGAAATTCAAATCATGCGTTTAGTAGGTGCTAAGAATGGCTATATCCGCGGGCCTTTCTTGCTTGAAGGTGCCTTCATTGGTTTGCTTGGAGCAACACTTCCATCAGTTTTGGTATTTATTGTCTATAAAATGGTTTACCAATCGGTTAATAAGTCATTGGTTGGTCAGAACCTTTCGATGATATCACCAGAAATATTCAGTCCACTGATGATTGCTCTATTATTTGTGATTGGAATTTTTATCGGTTCAATCGGATCAGGAATTTCAATGCGCCGATTCCTGAAAATCTAAAATAGAAGTATATTTGAGGAGGTTTTAATATCTCCTTTTTTTCTACAAAAATTTTAGAAAAAGTCTACTTTTTTTTATAAAAGCCTTTACAAAAAAAATTAAAGTGGTATAATTAATACATAGTTAAGTGCAAACGTTTTCGTAAAACGTTTGCCTAAATAAAAATAAAGGAGATTTGAATGATGAAAGATACATTCAAAAATGTCTTGTCTTTCGAGTTTTGGCAAAAATTCGGTAAGGCTTTGATGGTGGTTATCGCGGTTATGCCGGCTGCTGGTTTGATGATTTCAATCGGTAAGTCTATCGTAATGATTAACCCAACTTTTGCACCACTTGTAGTTACTGGTGGAATTCTTGAGCAAATTGGTTGGGGGGTTATCGGTAACCTTCACATTTTGTTTGCCCTAGCAATTGGAGGAAGCTGGGCTAAAGAACGTGCTGGTGGTGCTTTCGCCGCTGGTCTTGCCTTCATCTTGATTAACCGTATCACTGGTACAATCTTTGGTGTATCAGGAGATATGTTGAAAAATCCAGATGCTATGGTCACAACTCTCTTTGGTGGTTCAATCAAAGTTGCTGATTACTTCATCAGTGTTCTTGAAGCTCCAGCATTGAACATGGGTGTGTTTGTAGGGATTATCTCAGGTTTTGTAGGGGCAACTGCTTACAATAAATACTACAACTTCCGTAAACTTCCTGATGCACTTTCATTCTTCAACGGGAAACGTTTCGTACCATTTGTAGTTATTCTTCGTTCAGCAATCGCTGCAATTCTACTTGCTGCCTTCTGGCCAGTAGTTCAAACAGGTATCAATAGCTTTGGTATCTGGATTGCCAACTCACAAGAAACTGCTCCAATCCTTGCACCATTCTTGTATGGTACTTTGGAACGTTTGCTCTTGCCATTTGGTCTTCACCATATGTTGACTATCCCAATGAACTACACAGCTCTTGGTGGTACTTATGACATTTTAACTGGTGCAGCTAAAGGTACTCAAGTATTTGGTCAAGACCCACTATGGCTTGCATGGGTAACAGACCTTGTTAACCTTAAAGGTACAGATGCAAGTCACTACCAACAATTGTTAGATACTGTTCACCCAGCTCGTTTCAAAGTTGGACAAATGATCGGTTCATTCGGTATCTTGATGGGTATGATCGTTGCTATCTACCGTAATGTCGATGCTGATAAGAAACATCAATATAAAGGTATGATGATTGCGACAGCTCTTGCAACATTCTTGACAGGGGTTACTGAACCAATCGAATACATGTTCATGTTTGTAGCAACACCTATGTATCTTGTTTACTCACTTGTTCAAGGTGCTGCCTTCGCTATGGCTGACGTAGTAAACCTACGTGTCCACTCATTCGGTTCAATTGAATTCTTGACTCGTACACCACTAGCAATTAATGCTGGTATTGGTATGGATATCGTTAACTTTATCTGGGTAACTGTTCTCTTTGCCGTAATCATGTACTTTATCGCAAACTTCATGATTCAAAAATTCAACTACGCAACTCCAGGACGTAACGGAAATTACGAAACTGCTGAAGGTTCAGAAGAAGCTAGCAGCGAAGTGAAAGTTGCAGCAGGTTCTCAAGCTGTAAATATTATCAACCTTCTTGGTGGACGTGCAAACATCGTTGATGTTGATGCATGTATGACTCGTCTTCGTGTAACTGTAAAAGATGCTGACAAAGTCGGTGATGCAGAACAATGGAAAGCAGAAGGAGCTATGGGTCTTGTCATGAAAGGACAAGGAGTTCAAGCTATCTACGGTCCAAAAGCGGACGTATTGAAATCTGATATCCAAGATATCCTTGATTCAGGTGAAATCATTCCTGAAACTCTTCCAACTCAAATGACAGAAGCGCAACAAAACACTGTTCAATTCAAAGGTCTTACTGAGGAAGTTTACTCAGTAGCTGACGGACAAGTTGTTGCTTTGGAACAAGTAAAAGATCCAGTATTTGCTCAAAAAATGATGGGTGACGGATTTGCTGTAGAACCTGCAAATGGAAACATTGTATCTCCAGTTTCAGGTACTGTATCAAGCATCTTCCCTACAAAACATGCTCTTGGTCTTGTGACTGAAGCGGGTCTTGAAGTACTTGTTCACATTGGTTTGGACACAGTAAGTCTTGAAGGAAAACCATTTACTGTTCATGTAGCTGAAGGGCAAAAAGTTGCAGCAGGTGATCTTCTTGTCACAGCTGACTTGGATGCTATCCGTGCAGCAGGTCGTGAAACTTCAACAGTGGTTGTCTTCACAAATGCTGAAGCTATTAAATCAGTTAAATTAGAACAAACAGGTTCTCTTGCAGCTAAAACAGCAGTTGCTAAAGTAGAATTGTAATACACTTGAGGTTGGAAGCTGTTTTCCAACCTCTTGTTTTAGGAGAAAAGCATGAAATTTTTAACACTCAATACTCATAGCTGGATGGAAAAAGAAGCCGAGGAAAAATTCCAGCTTTTGCTTGAAGATATTCTTGATAAAGATTATGATTTGATTTGTTTCCAAGAAATCAATCAGGTAATCACCTCGCCTAAGGTAGAAGTTAATGATCTCTATCAAGCTTTACCAGCAGCTGAGCCGATTCATAAAGATCATTATGTTAGACTTTTGGTTGAAAAGTTGTCAGAGCAAGGGAAAGATTACTACTGGACTTGGGCCTATAACCATATTGGTTATGACCGCTACCATGAAGGTGTGGCTATCTTGTCTAAAACACCTATTGAAGCAAGAGAAATTTTGGTTTCAGATGTGGATGATCCAACAGACTATCATACTCGCCGTGTCGCTCTAGCTGAAACTGTAGTCGATGGTAATGAACTTGCAGTTGCCAGTGTCCACCTTTCTTGGTGGGATAAAGGTTTCCAAGAAGAATGGGCACGATTTGAGGCTGTCTTGAAAGAATTGAACAAGCCACTTTTGCTTGCTGGAGATTTCAACAATCCAGCAGGTCAGGAAGGCTACCAAGCTATTTTAGCTAGTCCATTAGGCTTACAAGACGCATTTGAAGTTGCTAAAGAGAAAAGTGGTAGCTATACTGTTCCACCAGAAATTGATGGCTGGAAGGGGAACACAGAACCCCTTCGAATCGACTATGTTTTTACTACCAAAGAGTTAGCGGTGGAAAATTTACATGTCGTATTTGATGGCAACAAGAGTCCACAAGTTAGTGATCACTATGGCTTGAGTGCTATTTTAAACTGGAAATAATAACTGATACTCTTTGAAAATCAAATTCAAACCACGTCAACGTCGCCTTGCCGTATAGATGTTACTGACTTCGTCAGTTCTATCTGCAACCTCAAAACACTGTTTTGAGCAACCTGCGGCTAGTTTCCTAGTTTGCTCTTTGATTTTCATTGAGTATGAAAAGAGGTTGGAATCATGAAATTCCAGCCTTTTTCTGACTAGAGATGCTACTGGAAATAGCTTAAATAAGTGAAGCTACTGAAATAGAATAAAATATGGTATAATTGATAAGATAGATAGAATCGAGGATATTATGTCATTTACGAAATTTAAATTTAAAAACTATATTAGAGAAGCCTTGGAGGAGTTAAAATTTACAACTCCAACAGAGGTGCAAGATAAGTTGATTCCGATTGTTTTGGCAGGTCGTGACCTAGTCGGTGAATCAAAAACAGGTTCAGGTAAGACTCATACATTCTTGTTACCGATTTTCCAGCAACTAGATGAAGCTAGTGATAGTGTACAGGCGGTGATTACGGCACCGAGCCGTGAGTTGGCTACTCAGATTTACCAAGCAGCTCGTCAGATTGCAGCCCACTCAGAGGTGGAAGTTCGTGTGGTTAATTATGTGGGGGGGACAGATAAGGCTCGCCAGATTGAGAAATTAGCAAGTAACCAACCTCATATTGTTATTGGTACGCCAGGCCGTATCTATGACTTGGTTAAATCTGGTGATTTAGCTATTCACAAGGCCAAGACCTTTGTGGTCGATGAGGCAGATATGACCTTGGATATGGGATTTTTAGAAACTGTTGATAAGATTGCTGGTAGCCTTCCAAAAGACCTACAATTCATGGTCTTCTCAGCGACTATCCCACAAAAGTTGCAACCATTCTTGAAAAAATACTTATCAAATCCTGTTATGGAGAAAATCAAGACCAAAACGGTCATTTCTGATACCATTGATAATTGGTTGATTTCGACCAAAGGCCGAGATAAGAATGCTCAAATTTACCAGTTGACTCAGTTGATGCAACCATATTTAGCAATGATTTTTGTTAACACTAAAACGCGTGCAGATGAATTGCATTCATATCTGACTGCTCAAGGTTTGAAAGTTGCCAAGATTCATGGAGATATTGCCCCTCGTGAGCGCAAGCGTATCATGAATCAGGTGAAAAATCTGGATTTTGAGTATATTGTCGCAACCGACTTGGCGGCGCGTGGGATTGATATTGAAGGTGTTAGTCATGTCATCAATGATGCCATTCCGCAAGACTTATCCTTCTTCGTGCACCGTGTTGGTCGAACTGGACGAAATGGCCTACCAGGTACAGCTATTACCCTTTATCAGCCAAGTGATGACTCGGATATCCGTGAGTTGGAGAAATTGGGAATCAAGTTTACTCCTAAGATGGTCAAAGACGGGGAATTTCAAGATACTTATGACCGTGATCGTCGTGCCAACCGTGAGAAAAAACAAGATAAACTTGATATCGAAATGATTGGTTTGGTTAAAAAGAAAAAGAAAAAAGTCAAACCAGGTTATAAGAAAAAAATTAAATGGGCGGTT
The DNA here is from genome assembly GCF_027497975.1 of Streptococcus sp. SM5. Classification (NCBI taxonomy): domain Bacteria; kingdom Bacillati; phylum Bacillota; class Bacilli; order Lactobacillales; family Streptococcaceae; genus Streptococcus; species Streptococcus sp. SM5. The sequence continues at coordinate 95,206 of NZ_JAJNSC010000009.1, forward strand.
GATGAAAAACGCCGCAAGACCAAGCGCGCTGAAAATCGTGCTCGCGGTCGTGCAGAGCGTAAAGCAAAACGCCAAACATTTTAATAGAAAAAGTTGGAGTACTGAGCTCCAATTTTTTTTTATTTATGAGAACGAACTATCTAAACAGAAACACTACATTAAAGACTGCAAATTGCGCTAAAAAATGGTATAATGATAGAGTTATATAGTCCCGATAAGATGGTAGGCATTTATCGCGAAGAGTTTTCCTATCAGTACTTTGTAATTTGCAAAGACTGACGGCTCCATACGGTTGCCGCTATAATGCGGTCACCCTATGCGCCTTACTAGCTTCAGAAATAAAAAATTATCGTTTTTATTTCTTTCGCGTCGTAACTCTTAGACTATAGAAATACCTATCAGTACTTTGTAACTCTATAACACTATTTTTAAGGGGGGACATTTTTATGTCAGAACGTAAATTATTCACGTCTGAATCTGTATCTGAGGGGCATCCGGATAAGATTGCAGACCAAATTTCAGATGCGATTTTGGATGCTATTTTAGCTAAGGATCCAGAGGCGCACGTTGCTGCTGAGACAGCTGTATATACTGGTTCCGTCCATGTTTTTGGTGAAATATCTACAAATGCTTATGTGGATATTAACCGTGTGGTTCGTGACACTATTGCAGAGATTGGCTACACCAATACAGAATATGGTTTTTCTGCTGAGACTGTAGGAGTACATCCATCTTTGGTGGAACAATCTCCTGACATTGCTCAAGGTGTTAACGAAGCCTTGGAGGTTCGTGGGAATGCAGACCAAGATCCGCTTGACCTGATTGGCGCTGGTGACCAAGGGCTCATGTTTGGATTTGCAGTGGATGAAACAGAAGAGCTCATGCCATTGCCAATCTCACTCAGTCATAAATTGGTTCGTCGTCTGTCAGAACTTCGTAAGTCTGGGGAAATCAGCTATCTTCGCCCAGATGCTAAATCACAAGTTACTGTTGAGTATGATGAAAATGACCGTCCAGTACGTGTGGACACAGTTGTTATTTCAACTCAGCACGATCCAGAAGTCAGCAACGAACAAATTCATAATGATGTGATTAACAAGGTCATTAAAGAGGTTATTCCAGCCTCTTACTTGGATGAGCAAACAAAATTCTTCATCAATCCTACTGGTCGTTTTGTAATCGGTGGACCTCAAGGGGACTCAGGTTTGACTGGTCGTAAGATTATCGTAGATACATATGGTGGCTACTCTCGTCACGGCGGTGGTGCCTTCTCTGGTAAGGATGCGACTAAGGTGGACCGTTCAGCCTCTTATGCGGCTCGTTATATTGCCAAGAATATCGTTGCAGCAGGCCTTGCTAAGAAGGCAGAAGTGCAATTGGCCTATGCTATCGGTGTTGCCCAGCCTGTTTCTGTTCGTATCGATACCTTCGGTACTGGAATAGTAGCTGAAAGCAAACTTGAAAAAGCAGCACGTCAAATCTTTGACCTTCGCCCTGCAGGAATTATCCAAATGTTGGATCTTAAACGTCCAATTTACCGTCAAACAGCGGCTTATGGACATATGGGACGTACAGATATTGACCTTCCATGGGAACGTCTCGATAAGGTAGATGCTTTGAAAGCAGCAGTAAAATAGATAAGAAAACCAACGTTTTGAACGTTGGTTTTTATAAATATAAGTTATCCTTATTTAAATAGGATTTGTAAATTGCTGGCCTATTATAATTAATTCATTGTTTTTAAAAATGCCCAGTTACCAATTGATTTTGATCCGTATTCTAAGTCAATATAGTCCAGTAATACATAATCGTTTTTTCCGTAGAATGAGGCATTGATTGCTGTGTTGGTAATGAGACCCAAGTGCTTACAGCCTTTTGATCTGACATAGGGTTCAATTCCTTGTTTCAAAAATGTACTACCTATTCCCTGCCCTTTATTTGCTACATTGACAGCTAAGGCCATTAAATACCAATCAAACTCTCCTGATTGTTCTAAGTGCTTTTTGGAACGTTTTACAAAGTCAAAGTATTTAAAAAGATTTCGTGGTCGAATGTAGCGAAAAATGTTTGTTCCGCCATTTTGTAGATAGGATAGTATGCAGAAATCCTTTTGTTGCAAAAGGGCGACTGCACGTAATTCTCCATCTTGTTCCGCAACTAAACAGTTTCCTTTTTTAATATAGACTCTGGTAAGCATTGTTTGTAATGTTTCTACAAAATTAGGATAATAATCAGGTTTCTTTAAATCATCCCTTATAATCGTTAAAAAGGGATAGTCAAGAAAGGAATTGGCTAATAGTTTTCCAATTTTTTCGTATTCTTCAAGTCTTGCCTCTCGATATATCATGTCTCCCATGCTTGTCTCCTTTGTTACCTATAAAATTGTGTATGATAGGATTTCAAGATAAAAAATTGGAGATGATTTAAAAAGCTAAATAAACCCAATTTTGTTCCATAAGGTTTAAAGCATTTTCTAATCTCTCCAAGATTTTATTTGGTTGGAATCGAAATTCCAATTAATTTTTCTGAATAGAGGGTTTTGATATTGGCCTCATCAATAGAGTCCTTATCAATTTTACGTTTCAAGAAAAATTCTTGAATAGCTTCGATTTCAGGTTCGCGGATAGCGCGGTGTTTGTTTGAGATGAGGATTTCATAGTGAAGCGGAGCTTGGGTAAAAATAACATCGGTATTACCTGCAGAATAGACCTCAACAAGGGTTGCATCTGTACTTTCTAGCTGGCTTTTTACAAGTTGCGAGTGTGAGTTTGTCGTATTGATTAGCTTCATAACATTTCCTCCGATTTTCTAATTCTATTATAGCACTTTTTAAATAAAGTAGCTTGATTTAGTCAATCTTATGCTGTTTTTTCCAAGATTGGATGGCCCATTTATGGCTACCACGTTTGAGATTTTCAATAGCCTCGTCAATAGGGAACCAGGCAATATGATTAAAGTCTTCTAGTGGTTTTTGTACTTCTTTGAAAGAAGTCGCTTCATAGAGGTAGGCAGGATTGTAGTAGTAGGTATCACGGTGACGAGAGTAGAAATATTCATCAGCTTGTCCGTAATAGGTACCAATTTCAGCTGTAAATCCAAGTTCTTCAATCAACTCACGTTTTAGGGCTTCCTGATGGTTTTCACCCGCTTCAATTTCGCCACCTGGTAAGAACCAAGCCCCATTAGGTGCTTGAACAAGAACAATTTGTTTTTGTTCAGCGTCTGGAATTACTGCATATACACCGTAACGAGCAACATAGTCTGTATTCGCTTTTTTTTCTCCGAAAGTTGGATTTGCCATTGCATTTTCCTCATTATCTATTATCTTTATTATTATCTTAATGGACAAAGGCTGAGCTGTCAAGAATTTATAGTTATTTTAGTAAAAAGGAGCAGAAAATTTTCATTTTCTACTCCTTTTCTATAGGATTTATACTTCTTTTTCAGAAGTTTTAACTTCAGCTTTTTTGGCAGACTTAATTTGAATGTTTCCCTTGCTGGTCATAACTGCCTTGAGTTCTTTTTCGCTTGGATTTTCAAGGTAGTAGTCAGTGATGGCGTCCTCAATATAGTCTTGAATAGTACGACGAAGTGGGCGTGCTCCCATTTTTGGATCATAACCGAGGTCAACTAATTTTTCTTTGACCTTGTCAGTTACATCCAAATGAATGTTGTTGCTAGAAAGGCGCTTGTTAACGTCTGCTAGCATCAGCTCGACAATCTGAAGGAGGTTATCCTTGCTGAGAGCCTTAAATTCGATAATACCATCAAAACGGTTCATAAACTCTGGGCTAAAGAAGTTACCGAGTTCACCGAGAACAGAGTTGGTACGTCCTTCTCTAGCAGCCCCAAATCCAACGCTGGCTTCGGCCTTACCTGTACCTGCATTTGAAGTCATGATGATGATGGCATCCTTGAAACTAACGGTACGTCCTTGTCCATCTGTCAAACGACCATCGTCCAAGACTTGAAGGAACATGTGCATAACATCTGGATGGGCTTTCTCTACTTCATCCAAGAGAATAAGTGAATATGGATTGCGACGAACTTTTTCCGTTAATTGCCCAGCCTCATCATAGCCAACATAACCTGGAGGGGCACCGACCAATTTAGCCACGCTGTGTTTTTCCATATATTCACTCATATCAAAGCGAATCATACTGTCAGCAGAACCAAAGAGTTCGATAGCTAGTTGTTTGGAAAGTTCCGTCTTACCGACACCAGTTGGCCCAACAAAGAGGAAGCTTCCAATAGGACGGTTAGGCGTACCGAGTCCAACACGATTACGGCGAATAGCTTTGGCAATCTTATCGACCGCATCATCTTGGCCAATAACATGAGACTTGAGATCTTCGGCTAGATGGATGAGTTGAGATTGTTCTTTCTCTTTTAAATCACCAACAGGGATATTGGTTTTCTGCTCGATAATGTGCTCAATGGTTTTCTCACTGATGATAGGAGTATCTTGGTCTGTGACCTTTTTCTTTTGCATTTCCTTATACTTGGTAATCTGGTCACGGAAGTAGGCAGCTTTCTCAAAATCTTCTTCTCGTGTAGCTTGAGATTTGAGATTTTCAGCCTCAATCAAGCGCTGATCAATCACTTTAGGGTCTACAAAATTCAAGGTCAAATTCATCTTAGAACCCGCTTCATCTAGGAGGTCAATGGCCTTGTCAGGTAAGAAGCGATCTTGGATGTAACGATTGGAAAGAGTTGCAGCTGCTTCAATTGCAGCATCGGTATACTGAACGTGGTGGTAGTCTTCGTATTTCTTTTGAATGCCTTTGAGGATAGTGATTGTTTCTTCCACCGTTGGTTCATCGACCTTAACAGGCTGCATACGACGTTCTAGGGCAGCATCCTTTTCAATGATACGGTATTCATTGAGTGTAGTTGCACCGACCAGTTGCAGTTCCCCACGAGCAAGGGCGGGCTTGAGGATATTTCCTGCATCCATATTGCCATCGCCCGCAGAACCAGCACCAACAATTTCATGGATTTCATCGATAAAGAGAATAATGTCTTCACGTTTTCGAATTTCTTCCATGAGCTTTTGCATGCGTTCTTCAAATTGTCCTCGAATACCCGTTCCTTGAACCAAGCTAACCACATCCAGACGGATGACTTGTTTACCTTGGAGTTTATGTGGAACGTCGCCATCAACGATTTTCTGAGCTAGACCTTCGACAACGGCAGTTTTTCCAACACCAGGTTCACCGATAAGAACAGGATTATTCTTGGTTCTGCGATTGAGAATCTCAATGACACGGATAATCTCATCATCGCGTCCAATAACGGGATCTATATCTCCGCGACGGGCAATTTCAGTTACGTTGATACCAAATTCTTCCAGCAGGCCTTTTTCTTGGCTTGGTGGAGGAGTTTGAGCAGGTCCACGATTTTGGGAACCATAACCGCCGTTTCCACCGTAACCTCCACCTGATTGGGTTGGGGGAGTCGGAGGAGTGTTGTTAGAAGGTCTAAAATTGTTTAGGTCATTGAAGAAATCACCAAAGGGATCAAAGTCACGATTGTTTAGATCCGTCATACCTTTAAAGAGGCTATCGTTGGGATCTGTCTTGATAATCTTATAGCAGTTTTGACAGAGGTCAATTTGTTTTTGCTTTCCATTGAGATTGGTATAAAGATGAATTGTTGAGTCATTGATTTTACAGTTTTGACAAAGCATACATCTACCTCATTTCTTTCTTTAGCCTGACCTGTTTAAAGGTCAAAAATAGTCAAATTTCTATACTCTCATTATAACAGGATTGGGGTGTAAAGCAAGTAAAAAGATTGCAGCTTTGAGAAGTTGTTACAAGGAAAATTTTTGTGATTTTAGGGAATAAAAAAATCCTATTTGTGAGACAAAAAGGATTTTGGTTAGACATGCAGGGTGTAACCCAGCTTGTTTTGTATTAGTAAAGGAGTTCGTAAATCTCCATTGCAATCAAGTCAATGCTGTCAAACGTATAAGTTTCGCGAGCTTCGACATCACGAAGGGTAAAGATTGAGCCGTTTTCTTCGTCGTGGCTGTATGCAACTTCTGCAACAACAACTCCTTCGCGTTCAAAATTACGTTTTAAATTTCCGCCGTCTTTAGCCATTGCTTCAAGGCGGTTGATGATTCTAACCAAATGTGATTCCATTTTGATTCTCCTTCATTTCTTATCGTTACTATTTTACCATAAAGGAGGCCAACTTGCCTAGAAAAAACTAAGATTTCTCGCTAATTCTACCAGCTTAAAGATTTTTTGAATAAATTAGACAAAAGATTTGAATTTTAATTCATTCCATGTTATAATCATACAGTATTCTATTTTAGAAAGCAGTGTGACTATGAATTTTTCTTTCTTACCTAAGTATTTACCTTATTTTAACTATGGGGCTGTCGTGACGGTTCTCATTTCTATCTGTGTTGTCTTTTTGGGAACTATTTTGGGTGTTGTCTTGGCTTTTGGGCAACGTTCAAAGTTTAAACCGTTTGTTTGGCTCGCCAACTTGTACGTTTGGATTTTCCGTGGGACACCGATGATGGTTCAGATTATGATTGCCTTTGCCCTTATGCACATCAATGCTCCGACTATTCAGGTTGGAATTTTAGGTGTTGACCTTTCCCGTCTGATTCCAGGGATTTTGATTATCTCTATGAACAGTGGTGCTTATGTTTCTGAGACTGTTCGTGCTGGGATTAATGCGGTTCCTAAGGGGCAGTTAGAAGCGGCTTATTCTTTAGGGATTCGTCCTAAAAATGCTATGCGCTATGTGATTTTGCCACAAGCAATCAAAAATATTTTGCCAGCATTGGGGAACGAATTTATCACTATTATCAAGGATAGTTCCCTCTTATCAGCTATAGGTGTTATGGAGTTGTGGAATGGAGCTACAACAGTTTCTACAACAACCTATCTACCTTTAACACCACTTTTATTTGCAGCCTTTTACTACTTGATCATGACCTCTATTTTGACAGTAGCCTTGAAAGCTTTTGAAAAACGTATGGGACAAGGAGATAAAAAATAATGACAGAAACCTTAATAAAAATTGAAAATTTACATAAATCCTTTGGAAAGAATGAAGTATTGAAGGGCATCAACCTCGAGATTAAAAGAGGAGAAGTTGTCGTTATCATCGGTCCTTCAGGGAGCGGTAAATCTACCTTGCTTCGCTCTATGAATTTGTTGGAAGAAGCAACCAAAGGGAAGGTTCTCTTTGAGGGAGTTGATATTACGGACAAGAAGAATGACCTCTTTGCCATGCGTGAGAAGATGGGGATGGTTTTCCAACAATTTAATCTCTTTCCTAATATGACTGTGATGGAAAATATCACCTTGTCTCCTATCAAGACTAAAGGTGAAAGTAAGGAAGTTGCAGAGAAGAGAGCTAAGGAACTTTTGGAAAAAGTTGGTTTACTAGATAAGGCAGATGCTTACCCTCAGAGTTTGTCAGGTGGCCAGCAACAACGGATTGCCATCGCGCGTGGTTTAGCTATGGAACCTGATGTCTTGCTCTTTGACGAGCCAACTTCAGCCCTGGACCCTGAAATGGTAGGAGAGGTGTTGGCTGTTATGCAAGACTTAGCCAAGTCAGGAATGACCATGGTTATCGTAACACATGAAATGGGATTTGCTCGTGAGGTGGCAGACCGTGTCATCTTTATGGCAGACGGTGTGGTTGTTGAAGACGGAACACCCGAACAGATTTTTGAACAAACCCAAGAACAGCGGACTAAAGACTTCTTGAGTAAGGTTTTATAATCTATTTTAAACTTTCAAGAGAAGATTAGTGAAAAGCTAGGCTCAATACCAGTCAAGTGGAACTTACTTTGAGAAGTTACCCCCCTTATTAATAACATCCATAAATTGGATATTAGGATTTTTAATATAAAGTAGTTTTGTGTTAAAATATAATTGTTCCATATGATTCTCTCTAATGATGGTTTGGTCGCTTTTCATTATGGGTCATATGGAACTTTTTTCTACAAGAAAATAGGTTTCATAGTATTTATAATAGATTTACCCACTACAAATAATATAGAGCATTTTTTATGTGGAAAACTCAAGGAAATCATCGCTTTTTTCATAAAAAAATGCTATAATGAAGGGTATGAAATATCACGATTATATCTGGGATTTAGGTGGAACTTTACTGGATAATTACGAAACTTCAACAGCTGCCTTTGTTGAAACATTGGCATTGTATGGCATCAAACAAGACCATGACAGTGTCTACCAAGCTTTAAAGGTTTCTACTGATTTTGCGATTGAGATATTCGCTCCCAACTTAGAGAATTTTTTAGAAAAGTACAAGGAAAATGAAGCCAGAGAGCTAGAACATCCGATTTTATTTGATGGAGTTTCTGGTTTATTGGAAGACATTTCAAATCAAGATGGCCGTCATTTTTTGGTTTCTCATCGAAATAATCAGGTCTTGGAAATTTTAGAAAAAACCTCTATAGCAGCTTATTTTACAGAAGTGGTGACTTCTAACTCAGGCTTTAAGAGAAAACCAGATCCTGAGTCCATGATTTATTTAAGAGAAAAGTATCAAATTAGTTCAGGACTTGTCATTGGTGATCGACCGATTGATATCGAAGCAGGGCAAGCTGCTGGACTCGATACCCACTTGTTTACCAGTATCGTGAATTTAAGACAAGTATTAGACATGTAAGAAAAAGGAATAAGATGACAGAAGAAATTAAAAATCTGCAGGCACAAGATTATGATGCCAGTCAAATTCAAGTTTTAGAGGGCTTAGAGGCTGTTCGTATGCGTCCAGGGATGTATATCGGATCGACCTCAAAAGAAGGTCTTCACCATCTAGTCTGGGAAATTGTTGATAACTCAATTGATGAAGCCTTGGCAGGATTTGCTAGCCATATTCAAGTCTTTATTGAGCCAGATGATTCGATTACTGTTGTCGATGATGGGCGTGGTATCCCAGTCGATATTCAGGAAAAAACAGGTCGACCTGCCGTTGAGACCGTCTTTACTGTCCTTCACGCTGGAGGAAAGTTTGGCGGTGGCGGATACAAGGTTTCAGGTGGTCTTCACGGAGTGGGGTCTTCAGTAGTTAATGCCCTATCCACTCAACTAGACGTTCATGTCCACAAAAATGGGAAGATTCATTACCAAGAGTACCGTCGTGGTCATGTTGTCGCAGACCTTGAGGTGGTTGGAGATACGGATAAAACGGGAACAACAGTTCACTTCACACCGGATCCAGAAATTTTCACTGAAACAACAACCTTTGATTTTGATAAATTAAATAAACGGATTCAAGAGTTGGCCTTTCTAAATCGTGGTCTTCAAATATCCATCACAGATAAGCGTGAGGGGTTAGAACAAACTAAGCATTACCACTATGAAGGTGGGATTGCTAGCTACGTTGAATATATCAATGAGAACAAGGATGTAATCTTTGATACACCAATCTACACAGATGGTGAGATGGATGATATCACAGTTGAAGTAGCCATGCAGTACACAACGGGTTACCATGAAAACGTCATGAGTTTTGCCAACAATATTCATACCCATGAAGGTGGAACGCATGAACAAGGTTTCCGTACAGCCTTGACACGTGTTATCAACGATTATGCTCGTAAAAATAAGTTACTGAAAGACAATGAAGACAATCTGACAGGGGAAGATGTCCGTGAAGGATTAACTGCAGTTATCTCGGTTAAACACCCAAATCCACAGTTTGAAGGACAGACCAAGACAAAACTGGGGAATAGCGAAGTGGTCAAAATTACCAATCGTCTCTTCAGTGATGCCTTCTCTGATTTCCTTATGGAGAATCCTCAAATTGCAAAACGCATTGTAGAAAAAGGAATTTTGGCTGCCAAAGCTCGTGTGGCTGCCAAGCGTGCGCGTGAAGTCACTCGTAAAAAATCTGGTTTGGAAATTTCCAACCTTCCAGGTAAACTAGCAGACTGCTCTTCTAACAATCCTGCTGAAACAGAACTCTTCATCGTCGAAGGAGACTCAGCTGGTGGGTCAGCCAAATCTGGTCGTAACCGTGAATTTCAGGCAATTCTTCCAATCCGCGGTAAGATTTTGAACGTTGAAAAGGCAAGTATGGATAAGATTCTAGCTAACGAAGAAATTCGTAGTCTTTTCACAGCGATGGGAACAGGATTTGGTGCAGAATTTGATGTTTCAAAAGCTCGTTACCAAAAACTTGTTTTGATGACCGATGCCGATGTCGATGGAGCCCACATTCGTACCCTTCTTTTAACCTTGATTTATCGTTATATGAAACCAATCCTAGAAGCTGGTTATGTTTATATCGCTCAACCACCAATCTATGGTGTCAAAGTTGGAAGTGAGATTAAAGAATATATCCAGCCAGGAGCAGACCAAGAAATCAAACTCCAAGAAGCCTTAGCTCGTCACAGTGAAGGCCGTGCTAAACCAACTATTCAGCGTTATAAGGGGTTAGGTGAAATGGATGACCATCAATTATGGGAAACAACCATGGATCCAGAACACCGCTTAATGGCTAGAGTTTCTGTGGATGATGCGGCTGAAGCAGATAAAATCTTTGATATGTTAATGGGAGATCGAGTAGAGCCTCGTCGTGAATTTATCGAAGAAAATGCCGTCTATAGTACACTTGATGTCTAAAAAATCGGGAGAAGTAGTTCCCTTGGTCTAAAAAATATGATATAATCATTACGATTGTTTCAAGTAAAAAAGGAGTTTAATATGTCTGGTAGTCTAGTAGTATATCTTATAATTGCAATTGCAATTATATTGCTGATTTCATATGCTATAGCAATTTATGTACGGAAACGCAATGAAAGTAAATTAGCAATTTTAGAAGAGAAAAAAGAAGAGCTGTACAATCTTCCAGTAAACGATGAAGTTGAAGCTGTAAAAAACATGCACTTGATTGGACAAAGTCAAGTGACTTTCCGTGAGTGGAACCAAAAATGGGTTGACCTATCTCTTAACTCTTTTGCAGATATCGAAAATAATCTTTTTGAGGCAGAAGGCTATAACAACTCATTCCGTTTTTTCAAGGCCAGTCATCAAATAGACCAAATCGAGAGTCAAATTACCTTGATTGAAGAAGATATTGCGGCAATTCGCAATGCTTTGGCAGATTTGGAGAAACAAGAGTCTAAAAATAGTGGACGTGTTCTTCATACTTTGGACTTGTTTGAAGAGTTGCAACACCGAGTGGCTGATCATTCTGAAGAATATGGCCAAGGTTTATCTGAAATCGAAAAACAATTGGAAAATATCCAATCAGAGTTTTCTCAGTTTGTTACTTTGAACACTTCAGGTGACCCAGTAGAAGCTGCTGTGATTTTGGATAATGCTGAAAATCATATCTTGGCTTTGAGTCACATAGTAGATCGCCTGCCAGCAATTGTAAAAACATTATCTAAAGAGCTACCTGATCAATTGGAAGATTTGGAAGACGGTTACCGTAAACTTTTAGATGCTAATTATCATTTTGCTGAAACGGATATTGAATCTCGCTTCCAATTGCTTTATGAAGCTTTGAAGAAAAACCACGAAAATATTGCACAATTAGAGTTGGATAATGCTGAGTATGAAAATACTCAAGTTCAAGAAGAAATCAATACACTCTATGATATCTTTACACGAGAAATTGCTGCTCAAAAAGTAGTAGAAGGCTTAGTTGCAACCCTTCCTACATATTTGAAACACATGAAAGATAGTAATGCTGTTTTAGTGGAAGATATTCAACGATTGAGTAACAATTACCTACTATCTGAAACGGATGTTAGTCATGTTCATAGATTACAAGCTGAGTTAGAATCTTTAGAAGAATCTGTATTGGAATTAACTTCTGAACAAGAGGAACATTCTGAACCTTATTCATTCCTTGAAGATCGTTTGGAAAACTTACAAGCGACTTTGAAGGAAATTGAAGATGAACAAGTTGCGGTTAGTCAACGCCTTGCTCAGATTGAAAAAGATGATATCAATGCTCGCCAGAAGGCAAATGTTTATGTTAATCGTCTTCACACGATTAAGAGATATATGGAAAAACGCAATCTTCCAGGTATTCCTCAGAATTTCTTACAGTTGTTCTTTACAGCAAGTAACCATACTGAAGAGTTGATGGCTGAACTAGAAGAAGCTCGGGTCAATATCGAAGCTGTGAACCGTATGCTTGAAATTACAACCAATGATATGGAAGCACTTGAAGAAGAAACCTATAATATTGTTCAATATGCAACATTGACAGAACAATTGCTACAGTATTCGAACCGTTACCGCTCATTTGATGAACGAATTCAAGAAGCTTTTAATGAATCATTAGAAATTTTTGAAAAAGAATTTGATTATCATGCTTCATTTGATAAGATTTCGCAAGCTTTGGAAGTTGCAGAACCAGGTGTAACCAACCGTTTTGTCACTTCATACGAAAAAACACGTGAGACGATTCGTTTCTAACATAATAAAAGGCTCTAAAATATTTGTAGTGGGTAAATCCCCCTATAGATATTATGGAGCCTATTTTTTTGTTCAAAACGAGTAATAGTACTTATTTCTCATTGAAATTATAGCCTGAATTTGATATGATATTTCTATGGATAAAAGTAGAGCAAATCGTGTTGAGCACGATAAAAAGAGAATCGGTTTAATAGCCCTAGTAGCTATCTTTTCAGTAAGTATTTGTGTCCTTGGTTCAATGATTGGATACAAAATATATACAAAGCAAAGTTTTGAACAAAGGATTGAAACGCTCAAAAAAGAGAAAGATGATCAATTGAGTGAGGGAAATCAGAAAGATCATTTTCGTAAGGGACAAGCCGAAGTAATTGCCTATTATCCTCTCCAAGGGGAGCAAGTGATTTCATCTGTAAAAGAAATCATGACACAGGATATTAAGGAAAATCTGGAAGACAAGGAAAATCTAGTTTTTTATTATACTGAGAAACAGGATTCGACTTTAAAAGGGATTGTTAACCGAAGTGTGATGAAACAAGTCTATGATTTAACTTCGTCAAAAGTTGAAGAGACTGAAAAAACTAGTCTGGCAAAAGTCCATTTGACAGAAGATGGTAAACCTTATACACTTGATCAATTATTTTCAGATCCTAGTAAAGCCAAAGAGCAGTTGTTAAAAGAAATCACCTCTTTCTTACAGGATAAGAAATTGGAGCAAGAAAAGATTGATCAAGTTGTTAAAGGCTTCTCTGATCAAGACTTGTCTGCATGGAATTTTGATTACAAGGATAGTCAGATTATCCTTTATCCAAGTCAGTCAGTTGAAAATCTAGATGATATTGCCTTACCAGTATCTAGTTTCTTTGATGTAGTACAATCCTCTTATTTATTAGACAAGGATGCCGAACTTTATAAGGCTTATTATGAAAAGAAAAATCAAAAAGTAGTAGCTTTAACTTTTGATGATGGACCAAATCCTGCGACGACAAATCAAGCATTAGATACACTTTCTAAGTATGGTATCAAGGCAACTTTCTTTGTTTTAGGTAAGAATGTTTCTGGAAATGAAGAGATTTTGAAACGCATGAAATCGGATGGCCATGTTATTGGAAACCATAGTTGGAGTCATCCAGTGCTTTCAAAACTTTCACTTGACGAAGCTAAAAAACAGATTACTGATACTGAGGATGCTCTAACTAAAGTGTTGGGGTCTAGTTCCAAACTTATGCGCCCCCCTTATGGAGCTATTACAGACGACATTCGCAATAGCCTCGATTTGAGCTTTATTATGTGGGATGTGGATAGTCTGGACTGGAAGAGTAAAAATGAAGCATCTATTTTGACAGAGATTCAACATCAAGTTCGTAATGGTTCGATTATCTTAATGCATGATATTCATGCTGAAACAGTGAATGCTTTACCAAAGATTATAGATTATCTAAAAGAGCAAGGATATCACTTTGTCACAGTTCCTGAAATGCTTAATTCACGATTGAAATCACATGAACTATTCTATGATCGTGATCAGTAAGATTTTTGCTGAATAACTAATTAAATCGTAAGTAATTTTTCAATAAATAAATTTAGTCTTGTATTAATCGAGGCTAAATTTTTTTATGTTTAAATCTCATGATAGGATTGGTTAATATTACAATTTTGTTACAAAATAAGTTTTTGATAGAATTTTCTGATAATTTGGTATATAATACTTTTAATTTAAATAAAAAGGAGTGATTTTATGGGAGATTGCAAAGATTTTTGTCATAAAAAGTACCAAGTAGCAACGATTTTTCTGCTAACGGTCTTTGCATTCGGATTTGCTTTCGCACAGGTTAGTGCCGATGAGGGAAAATTTGAAGCATCCAATCAAGTTACACATGCTGTAATGACTAATAAATTAGATGATTCAAATAAGCTCGCACCGCCAGTCACGGCTGACAAGAATGCTCTAAATTCTTCTTCGAAGGAAAAAACAGAAGTGACAGAGTCATTAAAACAAGATGATTCTACAGAGTATAGAGATAATAAGTCAGTCAAAGCCGTAACCACACAGAAAGAAACGACTGCTATAAAAAGTGAAGAGAAGAAGGAAGAATCAGCAGTGAAAAGTAATTCTTCTTCGGAAAGCATCCAATCACAGTCGTTATCTCAAGGTGGACATAAAGAAAAGCCAAACAGTATCTCCAGTAATGAAATTATTACTGTCCCTAAAACCTGGGAAGCAGGACATAAAGGACAAGGAACTGTAGTCGCTGTTATAGATTCAGGTCTTGATTTGAATCATGAAGTTTTGCGTATTTCTGATCCGTCAAAGGCGAAATTTAAAAATAAGGATGATATCGAAAAAGCTAAAAAGACTGCTGGTATTGACTATGGGAAATGGTACAGTGATAAAGTAGTATATGCTTATGATTACTTTGATGGAACTGATAATATAAAAGAAGCTGAAAAAGAGTCTCATGGAATGCATGTTACTGGGATTGTAGCTGGAAATCCTGTTAATAAAGCCCCGAATTCTGAGAAGGTTTATGGGGTGGCGCCAGAAGCTCAAATTATGTTTATGAGAGTTTTTTCAGACAGAGATAAAACTACAGCATCTGCCCTCTATGTAAAAGCTATTGATGATGCAGTTGCACTAGGTGCAGATGTGATCAATATGAGTTTGGGTGCAGGTGCGGGTTCAACGGTAGATGCAGGTTCAGATATCATTGATGCAGTAAAAAGAGCACGCGCTAAAGGAGTATCTGTTGTTATTGCTGCTGGTAATAGTAATACTTTCGGTAGAGGTTTTTCACAACCATTGGCAGCAAATCCTGATTATGGTCTCGTCGGAAATCCCTCTACAGTAGAAGATTCAATTTCTGTTGCTTCGATTAATAATAAAATTCTAACTACTGAAGTTTTTGAAGTAAAAGGTTTAGAAAATGACGCTACCCTTGATTATGGTAAGTTTGATTTTAATAGACCTGAAACAGAAAAAGATTTTGAAAAAGGGAAAGAATACGAATATGTAGCAGCAGGTATTGGTCGTGAAGAAGATTTTGCTAATATTGATGTAAGAGGCAAGTTAGCACTGATTCAACGTGGTAAAATTAATTTTTCTGATAAGATTAAAAATGCTCTTAAACACGGTGCAGCTGGAGTTTTAATTTATAACAACGTTGAAGGTGCAAATGTTAGTATGTCTGTTACAGGTGATGCTAAGAAAATCCCATCTGTTTTTATTTCAAAACATTATGGTGAAATTCTTAAGTCTGGTCAGTATAAAATTGTCTTTAATCACAAGATGGATAATCGTAAATCAGACGTTGCAGACCAATTATCAGATTTTTCAAGTTGGGGAGTTACAACTGATGGACAATTGAAACCAGATGTTACTGCACCTGGTGGAAATATCTATTCATCATTTAACGACAATAGCTATGGAAGTATCAGTGGAACAAGTATGGCGGCCCCTCATGTAGCTGGTGTCGCAGCATTAGTCAAAGAATATTTAGCAAAGAAACATCCTGAATTATCAGCTAGTCAAATTTCAGAGATTGTAAAAGCTTTAATTATGTCTACTGCAAAACCACATTTTAATAAACAAACTGGAGCCTATACTTCTCCACGTCAGCAAGGTGCAGGCGTAGTTGACACGATGGCGGCAACAAGCACAGATTTATTTGTAACAGGTGCAAATAACTATCCAAGTGTTACTCTTGGTAATGTTGGTGATAAATTTACCTTTGAAGTTACAATTCATAATATTTCGGATAAAGACCAAACATTGAAGATGATTGTAAATACAAATACGGACGAAGTTGAAGAAGGGAAATTCACTCTCCGTCCACGAAAACTAACTGAAACAGTTTGGCCTGAAGTAACTGTGAAAGCTCATAGTAGGAAGACGGTAACAGTTAGTGTAGATACAAGTAAGTTTACTGAAGAACTTAGCAAAATAATGCCAAATGGATATTTTCTAGAAGGATTTGTTAGATTTGTCAATCCTGCAGATGATGGTTCTATTATTGGTTTACCATTTATGGGATTTAAGGGAGAATTCCAAAATCTACCTGCAATTGAAAAACCAATTTATCAATTGTTTAAGGAAGGAAACAGTGGATTTTACTCTGAAATTGATAAAGATAATCCAGGAATTTCACCTTCAGACGATGCAACTTATTTAACAAGTTCTGAAAATGATGTAAATGTTTTAAAAGCAGAGCGTCAAGGAAATCGAGTGACTGTACTCGGAGTGAAACAAGATGCTGAAGGAAAATACCATCTTCAATTAGATGAAAAGGGGAACATCCGCCTTGCTATCTCGCCAAATGAGGATGGTAATAAAGATTCTGTTCGGTTTAAAACTCTTGTCTATAGAAACTTGGTAAATCTTCGTGCGACGGTTTATGCTTCTTCGGATACAACACACAGTCAGCCTATTTGGCAAAGTCGTCCAACAGACCTTGTAAAAAATTATTTTGATGGCGATACTAGAAATCCAAGAAGTTATATTGTAGATAAAACAGCTTGGGGAGGACAGGATTCTAATGGAAATCGAGTTTCTGATGGAATTTATGACTATGTTATTAGTTATAAGCCAGATGTCCCTGGAGCTGAGGAACAATATACAACATTTAAAATTCAAATCGATACACAAAAACCTCTGATTACTTCGGGATATATTCGTTCTCAAGAAGATCAAGAACAATTTATAGCTCGCAAACCTCAGGATGTCGGAAATGGTGGAATTCTTCTAGAAAAAGTCTTTTATATTCGTCCTTCTGAAAATAGAGAGGCGACAGATTCAGAAATCGAACAGTATCAAATTATCAAACAAAATGAAGATGGTAGTTATACACTTCCTAAGAACATTGATAAATCGAAAATCTTCTATTATGTAGAAGACTTTGCAGGAAATGTAGATTTTATATCTCTCAAAGATCTTGTAGGTGAAGAAAATAGTGGTCGTGTAAAAATTGCTATACTAAACAATAAAACCAAGGATGAGATTGATACAACTTATGTTTATCGCATTAAAAATAGCGAAGGTCAATATGTAACCGTTGATAAGTCAAAAGATATTAATTTCTTGAAATTTGGGCATTATGTTGCAGAAATTTTTAGCTATGACCGTACAGAGTTGAAATTTGTGAGTGCTCTATCTAAGGAATTTGATTTAACGAAAGAAAACAGTTTTCAAACTATTACCTTCTTGGCTAACAAAATGAAATATGCCCCAGTAACGATTGGCTTTAATCAAGCTGTTCCTGGAACTACAACGATTACTTTAGTAGGTGAGGACGGTCAGAGTCAAGTCTTGCCAGCTGAAACATATGGTAAACATTCTTACGGTAAGAAAGTGGTTACTGGTGAATATAAGGTTCTTGTAAATCTGTCAAATGGTTATGAATTACTTGATAATCTTCAACCATTTAAAGTTCTGTTTGGTAAAAATAATGTTTTGTCACTTTCAGTTGTTTCTAAGTTAGCTCTGATTGCAGCTTTAAATAAACAAATGGAAGTAGTTAAAACTCCGAGATATTATAATACAAAACAGAAGTTAAAAGAGATTTTTGATCAAAGTGTCAAAGATGCGCAACTAGCATTGGGAAGTAAACTTAACCAAGATAAAATTGACCAAATTGTTAAGGCTTTAGAGTCTGCTATGCAAACATTGGATGGTAAGGAATCTGATATCACATCATTGAAGAATGCCATTAAAGCATATGCTGAGACAGTTAAAAAAGGTAAATATATAAATTCTGATCAAGAACGCAAAGGTCAATATGATCGTGAATTCAAACTCTTGGCATTATTAATTACAAAAGATTTGATAACTCAAGATGAAATCGACCGTCTATTGACCACTTTCTTGCAAGCACAAGACCAACTGAATGGGAAAGAAACAGATTTCATGAGCCTAAAAAATGTTATCGTGGATGAAGTGAAGTTCCAAGACAAAGATCCAAGATTTTTGACAGCTAGCAAAGAGGAGAAAGATTCATATAATCTTATTTTCAACAAAGCTAAGTTACTTTTGGAAAATGCAGAATCTAGTCAAGAAGAAATTAATGAAGTAATCAATGCTCTAAAAGAAACGTCTGTAAAACTGAAGGCTAATAAAGTAGAGATTCCAGCTAAACCGGTTGTAACGATTAAACCAGCTAATCCAGCTAATCCAACTAAGCCGGTTGTAACGATTAAACCAGCTAATCCAACTAAGCCGGTTGTAACGATTAAACCAGCTAATCCAACTAAGCCGGTTGTAACGATTAAACCAGCTAATCCAACTAAACCGGTTATAACGATTAAACCAGCTAATCCAACTAAGCCAGTTGTAATGATTAAGCCAGTTATTCCAACTAAACCAGTTGTAATGATTAAGCCAGTTAATCCAGCTAAACCAGTTGTAACGGTTAAGCCAGTTTCTCAAGTGCAACCTGTTAAATTAGTAAGTCACAATAGACAAGTCTCAACTATTAAGCCTTCAATTAGCAATGATAAAATTGAGAAAGCTCCATCAATTATAGAAGCTAAGCATGAGAATAAAACACTAGCTGGAAGTGGTCAACAAGTATTTTTAGCTACAGTCAACAAAGAAGGAAAACAATTACCAGCCACTGGTGAGAATAATATAATTTCTATTATGCTAAGTATTTCGGGAATTTCTCTCTTGTTGTCAGTAATCGGACTTGCAACTTTTTCAAAAAGTGAGTAGAGAATACAATACATCTTTCTATAGTTTTTGATTTACAGTATGTTACAATTCTGATATAATAGTCAAGAGGAAAGAAAGTCTTATGGCGTTCTTCAAGCGAGCTTGGGATAGTGGGAGCCAAGTAGGACAAAATAAAGAACTGGCGCTTTCTGTAGTATTTTCAAAAACAATGAAGTAATAAATTAGGGTGGAACCGCGTTTCTGACGCCCCTAGTCGCAAGGCTTGGGTGTTGAAATTCGGTTCTTTTTGAATTCGTCTAATGCCTAAGTAGAAAGGAGCATCATGCTTAAAGGATCTTGTTTATGTAAAGCAGTGACCTACACTCTAGATGAGGAATTATCGGAATTAGTTTTTTGTCATTGCTCATTTTATCGAAAAGCAACTGCGTCTGCCTATACAGTTAATGCTAAAGTTAGCAGTGAAAAGCTAGTATTGCATGGAAAAGAAAAGCTTGTTTCCTATAGTTCTTCTCCAGGAAAACAGCGTTATTACTGCCAGAACTGTCATAGTCAAATTTTCACTGTTCAAGAAAATATACCAGAAGTCTGTGCTTTGAAATTAGGTACAATAGATGAATGCGATCAGAATTTACAAACTGTTCCTAAACGTCATATTTTTCAGGACCCAGCCTTTTCTTGGTTGCTTGATAAATAAATCTAAGAAGATAATATAAATTAAAGGAGTAAACAATGTCTAAAAAATTGACTTTCCAGGAAATCATCCTTACTTTGCAACAATTTTGGAATGACCAAGGTTGTATGCTTATGCAGGCTTATGATAATGAAAAAGGTGCGGGGACAATGAGTCCATACACTTTCCTTCGTGCTATCGGACCTGAGCCATGGAATGCGGCTTATGTAGAGCCATCACGTCGTCCTGCTGACGGTCGTTACGGGGAAAATCCTAACCGCCTTTACCAACACCACCAATTCCAAGTGGTTATGAAGCCTTCTCCATCAAATATCCAAGAACTGTACCTTGAGTCTTTGGGAAAATTGGGTATCAATCCTTTGGAACACGATATTCGTTTCGTTGAGGACAACTGGGAAAACCCATCAACTGGTTCAGCTGGTCTTGGTTGGGAAGTTTGGCTTGACGGAATGGAAATCACTCAGTTTACTTATTTCCAACAAGTCGGTGGATTGGCAACTAGCCCTGTGACTGCGGAAGTAACCTATGGTTTGGAGCGTTTGGCTTCTTACATTCAAGAAGTAGACTCTGTCTATGATATCGAGTGGGCTGATGGTGTAAAATACGGAGAAATCTTTATTCAGCCTGAGTATGAGCACTCAAAATATTCATTTGAAATTTCAGATCAAGAAATGTTGCTGGAAAACTTTGATAAGTTTGAAAAAGAAGCTGGTCGTGCCTTGGAAGAAGGATTGGTACACCCTGCCTATGACTATGTTCTCAAATGTTCACATACCTTTAACCTGCTTGACGCGCGTGGTGCCGTATCCGTAACCGAGCGTGCAGGCTATATCGCTCGTATCCGTAATTTGGCCCGTGTTGTAGCCAAAACCTTTGTCGCAGAACGCAAACGCCTAGGCTACCCACTTTTGGATGAAGAAACACGAGCTAAACTCTTAGCAGAAGACGCGGAATAAAGAAAGTGACAAATTACGAAAATGGGCTAACAATGTGAGCCCTGAACCAGTTGCCGCAGTGATGAAAGTATCCTTAGTGAAGCTAAGGATACTAGGCAAAATTGGAGACTTTTGGCTCCAATTTTAGCAATGAAACAACGAAGTTGGTTGCTTGCGTGCCAATCACATAAGGCAAACTGGAAAATAAAAAGATATTTTTCGGAGAAAAAACATGACAAAAAACTTATTAGTAGAACTCGGTCTTGAAGAATTACCAGCCTATGTTGTCACACCAAGTGAAAAACAACTAGGCGAAAAAATGGCAGCCTTCCTCAAGGAAAACCGCCTGTCTTTTGAAGCCATTCAAACCTTCTCAACACCACGTCGTTTAGCTGTTCGTGTAACTGGTCTTGCAGACAAACAGTCTGATTTGACAGAAGATTTTAAGGGGCCAGCAAAGAAAATTGCCTTGGATAGTGATGGAAACTTCACCAAAGCAGCTCAAGGATTTGTTCGTGGAAAAGGATTGACTGTTGAAGATATCGAATTCCGTGAAATCAAGGGTGAAGAATATGTCTATGTTACCAAGGAAGAAATTGGTCAAGCAGTTGAAGCCATTGTTCCTGGTGTTGTAGATGTCTTGAAGTCCTTGACTTTCCCTGTCAGCATGCACTGGGCTAACAACACCTTTGAATATATCCGCCCTGTTCACACTTTAACTGTTCTTTTAGATGAAGAAGAGTTTGATTTGGATTTCCTTGATATCAAGGGAGGTCGTGTGAGCCGTGGTCATCGTTTCTTGGGACAAGAAACTAAGATTCAGTCAGCATTGAGCTATGAAGAAGACCTTCGTAAGCAGTTTGTAATCGCAGATCCACGTGAACGTGAGCAAATGATTGTTGACCAAATCAAAGCAATCGAAACTGAGCATGGTGTACATATCGAAATTGATGCGGACTTGCTTAATGAAGTCTTGAACTTGGTTGAATACCCAACTGCCTTTATGGGAAGTTTTGATGCCAAATACCTTGAAGTTCCAGAAGAAGTTTTGGTGACTTCAATGAAAGAACACCAACGTTACTTTGTTGTTCGTGATCAAGACGGTAAACTCTTGCCAAACTTCATTTCTGTTCGTAACGGAAACGCAGAGTATTTGGAAAATGTCATCAAAGGAAATGAAAAAGTCTTGGTAGCCCGCTTGGAAGACGGTGAATTCTTCTGGCGTGAAGACCAAAAATTGGTTATTTCAGACCTTGTTGAAAAATTAAACAATGTCACCTTCCATGAGAAAATTGGTTCCCTTCGTGAACACATGATTCGTACGGGTCAGATTGCTATTCTCTTGGCAGAAAAAGCTGGTTTGTCAGTGGATGAAACAGTTGACCTTGCTCGCTCAGCAGCTATTTACAAGTTTGACTTGTTGACAGGTATGGTTGGTGAATTTGACGAGCTCCAAGGAATTATGGGAGAGAAATATGCCCTTCTTGCTGGTGAAACTCCAGCAGTGGCAGCTGCTATTCGTGAACACTACATGCCTACATCAGCTGAAGGAGAACTTCCAGAGAGCAAGGTCGGCGCAGTGCTTGCCATTGCAGACAAATTGGATACGATTTTGAGCTTCTTCTCAGTAGGTTTGATTCCATCAGGGTCTAATGACCCTTATGCCCTTCGTCGCGCGACCCAAGGTGTGGTTCGTATCTTGGATGCCTTTGGTTGGCACATTGCTATGGATGAGTTGATTGATAGCCTTTATGCTTTGAAATTTGACAGTTTGACTTATGAAAATAAGACAGAGGTTATGGAATTTATCAAGGCTCGTGTTGATAAGATGATGGGCTCTACTCCAAAAGATATTAAGGAAGCCGTTCTTGCAGGGTCAAACTTTGTTGTGGCGGATATGTTGGAAGCAGCAAGTGCTCTTGTAGAAGCAAGCAAGGGAGAAGACTTTAAACCATCTGTTGAATCCCTCTCACGTGCTTTCAACTTGGCTGAGAAAGCAGAAGGCAATGACACGGTTGATCCTGCTCTCTTTGAGAATGAAGAAGAGAAAACCTTGGCTGAAGCAGTAGAAACACTCGTTTTATCAGGTTCTGCAAGTCAGCAATTGAACCAACTCTTTGCTCTTAGCCCAGTCATTGATGCATTCTTTGAGAATACCATGGTTATGGCTGAAAATGAAGCAGTCCGTCAAAATCGTTTGGCAATCTTGTCACAACTAACCAAGAAAGCAGCTAAGCTCGCTCGTTTTAACCAAATCAATACTAAATAAACTCAGTCAAACGGACTGTATCTTATCACAAAGGAGAAGAAATGGATCCGAAAAAAATCGCTCGTATCAACGAGCTTGCCAAAAAGAAAAAAACAGAAGGCTTGACCCCAGAAGAAAAAGTAGAACAAGCCAAACTACGTGAGGAGTACATCGAAGGTTATCGTCGCACTGTTCGTCACCACATCGAAGGGATCAAAATTGTGGACGAAGAAGGAAATGATGTTACACCAGAGAAACTACGTCAAGTCCAACGTGAAAAAGGATTACATGGTCGTAGTCTCGATGACCTAAACTCATAATAAGCATTCTTTCTTTTAACAAAGATAGATGAAATAATAAGTAAAAGACTAGCAGACAAAAACTGCTAGTCTTTTTTTTGCTAAAAAAGGAACCAAGATGGTTCCTAAAATGATTAGTTACTTGCTCCAGATGTAGCGTCAGCGCCACCACCGTGACCACCGGCATCACCTGAATCAGAAGCTCCAGATGTAGCATCTGCATCGCCGTGACCATGTCCGCCAGCAGGAGCTGCAGCATTTCCACCGACTAAACGTTGACCAGTTGTATTGAGGTACCAATCAAGCCATGGTTGGAAATTAAAGATAATCTCATTAATTCCAGCATATGAACCATCTGGGTAGTACATTGCTTGGTAATTATGGGTATTAATAACACCTTCAGGTGTTCCTGGCACAATTGTACGGACATATTCTTGATCCCCGTTACGCAATACGCCGACAACCCATTCAACGTTTTTCATTCTAGAATCTGGCAATGTACCGTGTACTGTTCCTAATCTATTTCCTGATTGAGCACGTACACGTTTACCAAACATTGTATCTGGGTCTTGGTGTGCGTTATTAAAGTACAAAAATTGATTGTTATCATCTGCAAATGTCAATTCAAATGGCATTGCTTTCAAGAACATGTCAATTTGGTTAACTGTCAAGATACCGTGGTCTAATTTAACGTAAGTATCTCCAGAAACAGCTCCAACAAGTTCAGCAGCTTTTTCTACCCATTCAGGATCATCTGGATCAACACCTTGGATGGTAGTTGCAATTGAATTTGTACAATATAAATCTTCTGGCTCAATTGGTTTTGGTTTTTTCAATTTTGAAACGACTCCCACGTATTTTACAAAGTTGTCTAGACATGTTTCAAGGAAATTAACAGTTCCTTCATTTGTGATATTTCCATTAACATCAAAAGCTTCTTTAGCTTTACCAAGAAGGAATTCATTTCCTGGAAGTGTGTAGGCATTGACACCTGGAGCGTCAAGAATCTTACGAAGGTGAACTTGGGCACGTGAAGTACCTTGGTCATAGTAAGAAGCACCCACAATCATGACTGGTTTGTTTTCAAATGGATGAACTTCATATGAAAGCCATTCAAGAACAGATTTTAGGGAAGCTGAGATTGTGTGGTTGTGCTCAGGAGTAGCGATGATAACACCATCAGCACGAGTAATTTTGTTATATAAATAACGTAATTGGAAACTTTCGTCCCATTTTTCGTCTTGGTTAAACATTGGAACTTCGTCAATTTCAAGAACTTCTAATTCAAATTTGAGTTTGAAGTGACGACGGATGAATTCCAAGAGTTTACGGTTATATGATTGATCGTAGTTTGATCCTACAAGTCCAACAAATTTCATTCTTTTTGGTCTCCTATCTTACAAATTTTCCCAGTCAAAGTCTTCAGCATCTTTGCGAAGTAATTCTTGTGCATTGCGCAATTTTTCTGTGATTTTTACAAAGATACGGTAGTCGTCAAAAGTAGCATCCAGTTTTTTGATCACATCAAGATCTACTAGGTCTCCACTTGGGTTGAAAGCTTGAAGAGAATGTGAAAGCAAGAATTCATCTGGAAGGACACTTGCTTTAATTTCTGGGGCATTCAAGATTTGGCGAAGTTGTAATTGGGCACGTGATGAACCAAGCGTACCGTAAGAAGCACCTGTAATCATGATTGGTTTGTTCAAAAGTGGGTAAATACCGTATGACAACCAAGCTAGAGCGCTCATCAAAACTGCAGGAATAGAGTGGTCATACTCAGGAGTACCGATAATAACGCCATCTGCCTCTTCAATTTTAGCAGCAATTTCTAAAATTTCAACAGGTACTTGCTTGTCAGCTGGTTTGTTGAAGACAGGGATATCCTTGATTTCAACAAGTTCAATTTCAGCTTTTTCAGCAAAGTGTTTTTGCATGTATTGAAGCAATTGACGGTTTGTAGAACGTTTTGAATTTGTTCCAACAATAGCAATAAGTTTTAACATGAGATTTCCTTTCTCTTTTTACATAATACGATTTTAAAACTCTATTGAAACATCTAATTCTATAGAGTAGGAATTCCTGAAGAACAGCTTAGGTGACCTTCTTTATCGATGAGGATAGCTTCGATGCCCTCCAAACTTTCGACTTGCCAGAGGATAGAAGCAGGTCTTTCTCCAAATAGACGAGTGGTCCAGATTTCACCATCAACTGATTTATCAGAGATGATTGTCAGACTAGCTAGTTCCGTTTCAACAGGATATCCTGTTTGACTGTCAAAAATATGATGGTAATCTTTTCCATCGACTGTCAGATGACGTTCATAAATGCCTGAAGTCACGACAGATTTATTGACAACAGGGATGGTCATTAAGTGATTTCCCCTAGGATTGGCTGGGTCTTGAATCCCGATTTGCCAAGGCTGATTGCCTCTTTCCTGATTTTTACCAATGGTCAGGATATTCCCTCCCAGATTGATTAAGGCAGATGTCACTCCCTCTTCTCTCAGAAATTGGGCAACCTTATCCGCACTATACCCCTTGGCTAAACAACCAAGATCGATCTTCATTCCTTTTTGTTTCAAAAACACAGTGGAAGTCGAAGAATCTAACTCGATAGAATGAGGATTGATTAAAGGTAACACCGATTCAATTTCTTGAGGTTGGGCCACTTTGGCATCTGAAAAACCGATACGCCAGGTTTGAATCAAGGGACCAATGCTGATGTTGAGATGACTAGAGGGCGCTAGGCTATGCTCTAATCCAAGTGAAATCAATTCAAACAAATCAGGATGAACTTTGACTGGAGCTATTCCAGCTTGATAATTGATTTCCATCAACTCCGATTCTTGACTATTGGCATTGAAGCGGTATTCAAGCTCTTTGAGCAAATCAAAGGATTTTTGGAGCAAGCTATCGGATCGCTTATCTACTAATGAAATAGTGATAGTAGTCCCCATTAGGCGTTCGGAATGTGAACTAAGAGGCAAGCTACCAACTCCTTTCTCTTATGAAAAGAAGGCTGAAATATAGTAAATTTATATTAAATTTAACCCCTTACATTTTCTTTCCATGATACTAGCATACCATAAAGTCAGCGTTTTCACAAATAAAATTTGTAAACTTGTCAAGAAATATGCTCAGAAAATAAAGAGTAATTGTAAGAAAGACTGATAAAATACAGATTATTTACATTTTTTTACAAAAAAATCTGGAAAATTAGCTAAACTCTTGTAAACGCTAACAGTAAATGTTATACTAGAAGAGTAAATTTAAAATTGAAGGTAGGAATTTTTCTATGAGTAAAATCGTTGTAGTTGGTGCTAACCACGCTGGTACAGCATGTATTAATACTATGTTGGATAATTTTGGAAATGAGAACGAAATTGTTGTATTCGACCAAAACTCTAACATCTCTTTCCTAGGATGTGGAATGGCCCTTTGGATCGGTGAACAAATTGACGGTGCTGAAGGCTTGTTCTATTCTGATAAAGAAAAATTGGAAGCTAAAGGTGCTAAGGTATACATGAATTCACCAGTTCTTTCAATCGACTATGATAACAAAGTAGTTACAGCAGAAGTTGAAGGAAAAGAGCACAAAGAATCATACGAAAAATTGATTTTCGCTACAGGTTCTACACCAATCTTGCCACCAATCGAAGGTGTTGAAATTGTCAAAGGAAACCGCGAATTTAAAGCAACTCTTGAAAATGTACAATTCGTTAAATTGTACCAAAACGCTGAAGAAGTTATCAATAAACTTGCTGATAAGAGTCAACACCTTGACCGTATCGCCGTTGTTGGTGGTGGTTACATCGGTGTTGAACTTGCTGAAGCCTTTGAACGTCTTGGAAAAGAAGTTGTCCTTGTTGATATCGTTGATACTGTCTTGAACGGGTACTATGATAAAGACTTCACACAAATGATGGCGAAGAACTTGGAAGACCACAACATCCGCTTGGCGCTTGGTCAAACTGTTAAAGCAATCGAAGGTGACGGTAAAGTTGAACGCTTGATCACTGACAAAGAAAGCTTTGACGTGGATATGGTTGTTCTTGCAGTTGGTTTCCGTCCAAACACAGCACTTGCTGATGGTAAAATTGAACTTTTCCGCAACGGTGCTTTCCTTGTAGACAAGAAACAAGAAACATCTATCCCAGGCGTTTATGCTGTAGGTGACTGTGCAACTGTTTATGACAATGCACGTAAAGACACTAGCTACATCGCGCTTGCTTCAAACGCTGTTCGTACTGGTATCGTTGGCGCTTACAATGCTTGTGGCCATGAATTGGAAGGAATCGGTGTTCAAGGTTCAAATGGTATCTCAATCTACGGTCTTCACATGGTTTCAACTGGTTTGACTCTTGAAAAAGCTAAAGCTGCTGGTTACAACGCAACTGAAACAGGCTTTAACGATCTTCAAAAACCAGAATTTATGAAGCATGACAACCATGAAGTTGCCATCAAGATTGTCTTTGACAAAGATAGCCGTGAAATTCTTGGTGCACAAATGGTTTCACACGATTCTGCAATCAGCATGGGAATCCACATGTTCTCACTTGCTATCCAAGAGCATGTGACAATTGATAAATTGGCATTGACAGACCTATTCTTCTTGCCACACTTCAACAAACCATACAACTACATCACAATGGCTGCCCTTACAGCTGAAAAATAAAAATAAATGAGCTATCTGGCCTTAGGTTAAGGTCAGATAGTTTTTTAACCATTCTGTACCCATACAATTATGATTTTTTTATCTTGTGGTTCATCCTTTTCTGACTTAAAATGAAATAGTAGCTACCAATACAAATGATGAGGATAAAGAAATGACTGAAAATCGTTACGAACTAAATAAAAACTTGGCGCAGATGCTCAAGGGCGGTGTTATCATGGATGTGCAAAATCCTGAACAGGCTCGTATTGCAGAAGCTGCTGGTGCGGCCGCTGTGATGGCCTTGGAGCGGATTCCAGCTGATATTCGTGCAGCTGGTGGGGTTTCCCGTATGAGTGATCCAAAGATGATTAAGGAAATCCAAGAAGCGGTTAGCATTCCAGTAATGGCCAAGGTCAGAATCGGGCACTTTGTTGAAGCTCAGATTTTAGAGGCTATTGAGATTGACTATATCGATGAGAGTGAAGTTTTATCTCCAGCTGACGACCGTTTCCATGTGGACAAGAAAGAATTCCAAGTTCCTTTTGTCTGTGGAGCTAAGGACTTGGGTGAAGCCTTGCGTCGTATCACTGAAGGTGCTTCTATGATTCGTACAAAAGGAGAACCGGGGACAGGGGATATCGTCCAAGCTGTTCGTCATATGCGTATGATGAATCAGGAAATTCGCCGCATTCAAAACTTACGTGAGGACGAGCTTTATGTTGCCGCCAAGGACTTACAAGTCCCTGTAGAATTGGTTCAATACGTCCATGAACATGGAAAATTGCCTGTTGTAAACTTTGCAGCTGGAGGCGTTGCAACGCCAGCAGATGCTGCGCTGATGATGCAATTAGGGGCAGAGGGTGTTTTTGTTGGATCAGGTATTTTCAAATCAGGCGATCCTGTTAAACGAGCGAGTGCCATTGTCAAAGCGGTAACTAATTTCCGAAATCCTCAAATCCTAGCTCAAATCTCTGAAGATCTAGGCGAAGCCATGGTTGGTATTAATGAAAATGAAATTCAAATTCTCATGGCAGAGCGAGGAAAATAGATGAAAATTGGAATATTGGCCTTGCAAGGTGCCTTTGCAGAACATGCAAAAGTGCTAGATCAATTAGGTGTCGAGAGTGTTGAAATCAGAAATCTAGATGATTTTCAGAAACATCAGAGTGATTTGTCGGGATTGATATTACCTGGTGGTGAGTCTACAACTATGGGCAAGCTCTTACGTGAGCAGGACATGCTGATTCCCATTCGAGAAGCCATTCTATCTGGTTTACCAGCCTTTGGAACCTGTGCAGGCTTGATTTTGCTGGCTAAAGAAATTACTTCTCAGGAAGAGAGTCATCTAGGAACTATGGATATGGTGGTCGAGCGCAATGCCTATGGGCGCCAACTAGGAAGTTTCTATACGGAAGCAGAATGTAAGGGAGTCGGTCAGATTCCAATGACCTTTATTCGTGGTCCAATTATCACTAGTGTTGGAGAGGGTGTAGAAATTCTA
This sequence comes from Streptococcus sp. SM5, assembly GCF_027497975.1. Classification (NCBI taxonomy): domain Bacteria; kingdom Bacillati; phylum Bacillota; class Bacilli; order Lactobacillales; family Streptococcaceae; genus Streptococcus; species Streptococcus sp. SM5. The sequence continues at coordinate 124,634 of NZ_JAJNSC010000009.1, forward strand.
GCAACAGTTGATAATCAAATCGTTGCAGCCCAAGAAAAAAATATGTTTGTAACTTCTTTTCATCCAGAATTGACTGATGATGTGCGCTTGCACCAGTACTTTATCAATATGTGTAAAGAAAAAAGTTGAGATTGAATTTCTCAACTTTTTTACATGTAATAAACAATGGCAATGTATTGGAGGGCAGACGCAACTAGGATAAAAAGATGCCAAATCATGTGGAAATAAGGTTTCTTCTTGGCGTAAAATCCAGCTCCAACTGTATAACATAGTCCGCCAGTTACCATGAGACTCCAGAAAATTGGTGTCGTTTGACTGATAATGGCAGGAATGATAGCTAGAACCAACCAGCCCATAATCAGGTAAAGTGCAAGGCTAAATTTCTCATTGACTTTTTTAGCAAAGATTTTATAGAGAATACCAAAGATGGTCGTTCCCCACTGGATGGCAATAATCAGATAGCCAAACCAGTTATTCATTAAGGTCAAGACGACGGGCGTGTATGAGCCTGCAATAGCAACATAAATCATAGAATGATCAATGATTCTCAAGACATATTTGTGGGTTGAACCATAGGCCATAGAGTGGTAAATGGTGGATGATAGAAACATGAGAAACAGACTGATAACGAAAATGGAAACGCCGATAGAGGATAAAAATCCGTGTGTCTCATAACTATAGGTTGATGAAATGGGGAGTAAGATGAGCATGATGATTGCACCCACAGCATGGGTCACACTATTAGCAATCTCCTCTCCAAAACTGAGTTGTTTGCTGAGCTTTAGGCTTGTATTCATTAGATTTCCTCCTCTTGAGTACGATGGATTAAGGCTAGAGTTTGATGATAGAGTTTAACGGTTTGGCAGCTACTTTGGATAATGGGGTTAGCTGGGTCAATTCCTTGGTTCATGTAGTCCACAAAAGCATCGTAGAGTTGGTCTGAACTTGCTTGACTTTGTAGAGTATTAAGTGTCTGAGCTATTTCTTGAATAGAAAAGACAGACTTGAGGGTTGTGATAGCAATCAAACGGGCAATCTGTTGGCGTTGGTATTTTTTCTTATCAGGTTTTGTCAGGTAACCATGTTTCACATAATTATTGACCATAGATGCTGTCAGGCCCTTGTCTTTATCAAGAGAGATAGGGGCGCAGACCTGATTGACATAGAGTAAAACCTGGTCCAGATAGAGGTCAATGTTTGGAATTTCTGCCCATTTTGGGTAGGAAAAGGTAGTTTTCATTTGCAACTCCTTTTTATCTAGTTTTGATAACTAGATTATAAAATAACAAAAACAGAAAGTCAAGTTTTAACTGCTTGTGAAAAGGCTTAAATTATGCTATGATGGGAGAAACTAGTCAGAAATGAGGAGAAAAGATGGAAATTCGTTTAGCTTTTCCAAATGAAGTAGATACCATCATGCAGGTGATGGAGGATGCTAAAAAATGTTTAGCAGATGCTGGTAGTGACCAGTGGCAAAATGGTTATCCAAATGCTGATATTATTATTGAGGATATTATCTCAGGTCAAGCCTACGTAGCCTTGGAAGAGGGAGAACTACTAGCATATGCAGCTGTGACCAAAAGTCCAGAGGCAGCCTATGAAGCCATTTATGAAGGGAAATGGCAAGCTGGAGAGTCAGAGTACCTAGTCTTTCACCGTATTGCTGTGGCAGCAGATGTCCAGGGACAGGGAGTTGCTCAAACCTTCTTAGAGGGCTTGATTGAAGGTTTTGATTATCTAGATTTTCGCTCAGATACGCATGTTGCAAACAAGGCCATGCAGCATATCTTTGAAAAACTAGGTTTTAAACAGGTTGGTAAGGTTCCAGTTGATGGCGAACGCTTGGCCTATCAAAAATTGAAGAAATAATGCAAAAGAAGTACGCAAAAATGCTTTACTCTTCGCCAATTGGCTCCTTTTCTCTCGTAGCTGATGACCATTATTTGTATGGCATTTGGGTGCAGGAGCAGAAGCATTTTGAGAGGGGACTAGGAGATGAGACGATAGAAGCAGTTGTTAGTCATCCCATTTTAACCCCAGTTATTGCTTGCTTAGATGATTACTTTAAAGGCAAGTCTCAGGATTTATCCGACTTGCCCTTGGCTCCAATCGGAACGGATTTTGAAAAGCGAGTTTGGTCCTATCTACAGGGAATTCCTTATGGTCAGACAGTGACCTATGGACAAATAGCCCAAGAGCTACAAGTGGATTCTGCTCAAGCAATTGGTGGGGCAGTGGGACGCAATCCGTGGTCTATCCTAGTACCTTGTCATCGGGTGCTGGGAGCTGGCAAGCGTCTGACAGGTTATGCTGCAGGAGTGGAAAAGAAAGCTTGGCTCTTGGAGCATGAAGGCGCAGATTTTAAAGATATAAAATAGAAAGTGAAAGACATGTTAGAATTTATCGAATATCCAAAATGTTCAACTTGTAAAAAAGCAAAACAAGAATTAAACCAACTCGGTGTGGACTATAAAGCCATCCATATCGTTGAAGAAACACCTAGCCAAGAAGTCATTTTAAACTGGCTTGAGACCTCAGGTTTCGAGTTGAAGCAATTTTTCAACACCAGTGGGATCAAATACCGTGAATTAGGGCTGAAAGATAAGGTAGGAAGCCTGTCAAACCAAGAAGCGGCTGAGTTGCTAGCAAGTGACGGTATGTTGTTAAAACGACCCATTTTAGTAGAAAATGGAACTGTTAAGCAAATCGGTTATCGAAAAGCTTACGAAGAATTGGGATTGAAATAGTTTTTATCTATCTCTTTGATAGATAAAATATATAGCCTCCCTGTTTCAAAGTATGATAAACTAGTAGGTAGACAAAGTCTGTATCTGACCGTAGCAAATAATTTCATTGACGGCAGAAGTATGGTAGAATGAATCATTATCAGGAGAGGATGTTTTTATGAATGTTACAACGATTTTAGCATCAGATTGGTACCAAAACTTGATGCAATTGATTCCGGATGGCAAGCTTTTTAGCTTGCGTTCGGTCTTTGATGGAATCCCGAGAATTGTCCAACAACTTCCAATAACGATTATGTTGACCATTGGTGGTGCTCTTTTTGGCTTGGTTTTGGCGCTTCTTTTTGCCATTGTGAAGATCAATCGTGTCAAAATTTTATACCCCTTGCAGGCCTTCTTTGTTAGCTTCTTAAAAGGGACACCGATTTTGGTGCAACTCATGTTGACCTACTACGGAATTCCTTTGGCTTTGAAAGCTCTCAATCAGCAATGGGGAACTGGTTTCAATATCAATGCGATTCCAGCCGCTGCTTTTGCAATTGTCGCCTTTGCCTTTAATGAAGCAGCTTATGCTAGTGAAACCATTCGTGCAGCCATTCTCTCAGTCAATCCTGGTGAGATTGAGGCGGCACGCAGTCTGGGGATGACCCGAGCGCAAGTTTATCGTCGCGTGATTATTCCAAATGCGGCCGTTGTGGCGACTCCAACCTTAATCAATTCCCTAATCGGCTTGACCAAAGGAACTTCTCTAGCCTTTAGTGCGGGTGTTGTGGAAGTCTTTGCCCAAGCTCAGATTTTGGGTGGAGCTGATTACCGCTACTTTGAACGCTTTATCTCCGTTGCCCTTGTTTATTGGGTAGTCAATATCGGAATTGAAAGCCTTGGTCGTTTCATCGAGAGAAAAATGACTATTTCTGCACCTGATACAGTGCAAACAGATGTGAAAGGAGACCTTCGTTAATGATTAAGATTTCGAATTTAAGCAAATCCTTTTCAGGACAGACTGTCTTGGATCATCTGGACTTGGATATTCAAAAAGGGGAAGTTGTAGCCTTGATTGGTTCTTCAGGAGCTGGAAAATCAACCTTTCTTCGCAGTCTCAATTATCTTGAAACACCTGACAGTGGCTCTATTCAGATTGATGATTTCTCAGTTGATTTTTCTAAAATCACTCAAGAAGAAATCCTTGCCCTACGCCGTAAGCTGTCTATGGTTTTCCAACAGTTTAATTTGTTTGAACGCCGCACAGCACTTGATAATGTGAAAGAAGGCTTGGTTGTTGTCAAGAAATTATCTGACAAAGAAGCGACTAAGATTGCCAAGGAAGAGTTGGCTAAGGTTGGGCTTTCTGACCGTGAAAACCATTATCCTCGCCATTTATCAGGTGGACAGAAGCAACGGGTTGCCTTGGCGCGTGCGCTTGCTATGAAACCAGATGTCTTGCTCTTAGACGAACCAACTTCAGCCCTTGACCCAGAATTGGTCGGTGAAGTAGAGAAGTCTATTGCAGATGCTGCTAAGTCAGGTCAAACCATGATTTTGGTCAGTCATGACATGTCCTTTGTAGCCCAAGTGGCTGATAAGATTCTCTTCTTAGATAAGGGGAAAATCATCGAGTCTGGAACACCAGATGAGATTATCCACCATCCTAAAGAAGAGCGGACAAAAGAATTCTTTGCTAGTTACAAACGGACTTATATTTGATATAATAGATAAAGGAAAACTCAGTTAGCTGGACTAGCTGAGTTTACTCTTTAAAAAAGATAGAAATGAGAGAAATCATGCTACTGCAACTATTTTCTTTATATTTCGAGAGTTTGATCTTGACCACCATCCTCGTCCTGATTTTTTTAGGGATTTGGATTGGACTGAGAGCCATGTCAGGAGTGGATAAGACAGCCAAGGCTCGCCAAGCCCATCTCTATGATATGATTATGATTGGGGTCTTGGTTGTTCCAGTATTATCCTTTGCGGTTATGAGTTTAATTCTTGTTTTCAAGGCATAATCCTTGCGTGATTGACAAGAAAGAGTTAGAATAAAGATAGTTACAACAAGAAAGAAGGAATTCATATGTACGATACTATTATTATTGGTGCTGGACCTGCAGGGATGACTGCGGCCTTATACGCTGCTCGAAGCAATCTGAAAGTAGCCTTGATTGAAGGTGGTCTTCCAGGTGGTCAGATGAATAATACATCTGATATCGAAAATTACCCAGGGTACGCTAATATCAGTGGACCAGAATTGGCAGAGAAGATGTTTGAACCGCTCGAAAATCTTGGTGTTGAGCACATTTATGGTTATGTTAAAAATGTTGAAGACCATGGTGATTTTAAGAAAGTGATTACTGATGACCAAACATATGAAACACGTACAGTTATCGTAGCAACTGGTTCTAAACACCGTCCTTTGGGAGTACCTGGAGAAGAAGAACTGAACAGTCGTGGTGTTTCTTACTGTGCTGTGTGTGATGGTGCTTTCTTCCGTGACCAAGATTTGTTGGTAGTCGGTGGTGGAGATTCAGCTGTTGAAGAAGCCCTCTTCTTGACTCGTTTTGCTAAGACTGTTACCATTGTTCACCGTCGTGATCAACTTCGTGCTCAAAAGGTTTTACAAGACCGCGCCTTTGCGAATGAGAAAATCAGCTTTATCTGGGATTCTGTAGTGAAGGAAATCAAGGGTGAAAACAGAGTAGAATCTGTCGTTTTTGAAAATGTGAAAACAGGTCAAGTGACAGAACAAGCCTTCGGTGGTGTCTTTATCTATGTTGGATTGGATCCTCTTAGCGATTTTGTTAAAGAATTGAATATCCAAGATCAGGCAGGTTGGATTGTGACAGATAACCACATGAAAACTGCAGTTGACGGTATCTTTGCAGTTGGAGATGTTCGCCAGAAAGACCTTCGTCAAGTGACAACAGCAGTTGGAGATGGAGCTATCGCTGGTCAAGAAGCTTATAAATTTATCACAGAACATAGTTAATACACTTCTAAAATCTCTTCAAACCACGTTAGCTTCGCTTTACCGTAGGTATGGGTACTGACTTCGTCAGTTCTATCCACAACTTCAAAACAGTGTTTTGAGCTGACTTCGTCAGTCTTATCTACAACCTCAAAGCAGTGCTTTGAGCTGTCTACAGCTAGCTTCCTAGTTTGCTCTTTGATTTTCATTGAGTATAATCATAAAAAGTTTCCAATCAGATGACTGGAAACTTTTTTATAGTCTATTTCGAAAAACTTCGTACATGAGGATGGCTGCAGCAACACTGGCATTGAGACTTTGAACATGTCCATTCATAGGAATGGTAATCATCTCATCAACTTGTTTTTTGATGTTGCTAGAGATGCCTTTTCCTTCATTTCCGATGATGAGGGCGATTTTCCCTTTTGTATTCCACTTGTGGCAAGGAGTACCATTCATATCCGTTCCAAAGGTCCAGAACCCTTCATCCTTGAGTTTGTCTAAGGTTTGACTGAGGTTGGTCACTCGGGCAATTGGAACGTGTTCAATAGCACCTGTGGCCGTTTTGGCAACGACAGGAGTAACTCCGACAGCACGGTGCTTGGGAATGATGACACCTGAAACGTTGGTCGCATCGGCTGTTCGCAAGATAGAACCTAGATTATGGGGATCAGTTAGACCATCCAGAATCAATAGCAGTGGATTTTCTTCTTGGCGTGTTTTGGCAAGGATGTGATCCAGCTCGCTATAGGCAAATTCAGACACTCGTAGAACAAAACCTTGATGAACAGCACCTTCAGTCATCTCAGTGAGGGATTTTTTTGAGGTCCAAGAAATGGATACCTTCTTTTCTGTAGCCAGTTCCTTGACTTTCTCAACATTCTTACCTCGGAGATCTTCTTGGAGGTAAAGTTTGTTCCCTGTGTTTGCAAGGAGGGCTTCGGTAACGGCGTGGACGCCATAGACAATATCATTTGTTTTCATGCCTCTATTATAACACAAAACCCCGTCTTGCAACGGGATTTTATTTATTCAAGAATCAGTAGACCATCTTTAACTTCAAATGGGTCTTTTTCATTGATACGATCGTAAAACATGATTCCGTTGATGTGGTCAATTTCATGCTGAACAACGATGGAGTTGTAGCCTTTGAGCTTGATACGGTGTTTTTCGCCGTCCTTGTCAAAGTAGTCAACAGTAACGCGAGCATGGCGAACAACATAGCCAGGCACATTGCGGTCAACAGAGAGGCAACCTTCTCCTTCGCCAAGAGCAGCGTCTTGAACAGAGTGAGAGACGATTTTTGGATTGTACATAATGGCTTGTAAGTCGTAGGCTTCCTGCGGAGTTTCACCTTCTTCAACAATGTTTGGTACCAAAACAGCGATAATACGTTTTGAGATATCTAATTGAGGAGCAGCAAGTCCAACACCACCTCGGAGCCCCATCTTTTCAGCCATGACAGGATCCTGGGAATGTTTGAGGAATTGCATCATCTTTTCGCCTAGGATGATTTCCTGATCAGACAAGGGGAAAGTGACTTCCTCAGCAACTGCGCGAAGCGTCGGATTCCCCTCGCGGATAATATCGTTCATATCAATTAAGTGAGCAGCTTTTGTAATACGTTCTATTGCAGACATTTTCTCTCCTTTCATTACCTCTACATGATATCACAAAATGACAAGGATTGAAAGCATTACGGCATCGAGCTTTTATAGAAAATGCCTAGTAGGTTCGATTCAATTGTGAAAGAATTACTTATCTGTGATATAATAAAAAGAAAAGGCTTGCATTAGAAAGTAGGGAGAATGGAGATGCAAAGAAGACAAGATAGACATAAACGTGGACCAGTTTTTCGCTTTGTGAGAGGCTTTGTAAACTTTTTTAGGAGTTATCGCAAGTGGAGTAATAAGGGATTTGTGGCGATACTCTTGCTAGCAGTTGCTTTATCAATGGGCTTGGTCTTGCTGTTTGAAAGTTTCCAAGGAATCCCCTTGACCAGTCAAAAAAAGGATGCCATTTCTAAAGAAGCAAATAAGACAAATCAAAAATCTAAAGATCAGGAAGAAGAAACAAGTGCTCGTATTATGGCCCATGGAGATTTACTTTACCATGATATTATCTATATGTCAGCTAAAAAGGAAGATGGCAGCTATGATTTTCATGAGAATTTTGAATACGTAACTCCTTGGCTTAAGCAGGCAGATTTGGCAATAGGTGATTTTGAAGGGACCATTAATAAAGATCATTATCTAGCTGGCTATCCTTTATTTAATGCTCCTGGTCAAGTAATGGATGCTATTAAAGATGCTGGGTATCATGTTTTAGATTTAGCCCATAATCATGTTTTAGATTCTCAAATTGAAGGAGTTATTTCAACGGCAGATGCAATTGAAAAGGCAGGAATGACACCTATTGGAGTTTATACGCACGAGTCACGTGATCAAGCTCCGCTCGTTATCAAGGAAGTGAACGGTATCAAGGTTGCACTTTTGGCTTATTCTTATGGATTTAATGGAATTGAGCAAAGTATTTCTCAAGAAGATTATAACCGCTATCTTTCAGACCTAAACGAAGATAAGATGAAGGCTGAAATTGAGCGTGCAGAGAAGGAAGCGGACATTACTGTTATCATGCCTCAGATGGGGGTTGAGTATCGCATAGAACCGACTGAAGAGCAAAAGGTTTTGTACCACAAGATGATTGAATGGGGAGCGGATATTATCTTTGGAGGCCATCCACACGTAGTTGAGCCATCAGAGACTGTTGAAAAAGATGGAGAGAAAAAACTTATCATCTATTCTATGGGAAACTTTATTTCTAACCAACGTATTGAAACAATGACTGGTGTAGACAATGCGAAGTGGACAGAGCGTGGTGTTCTTATGGATGTAACTGTCAAGAAAAAAGGTGGAAAAACAACTATTGACACAGCTAAAGCTCATCCAACTTGGGTCAATCGAACACCAAAGGGAACCTTTTCACCAGAAGGATATCCCCTATATCATTATCAAACCTATATCTTAGAAGATTTTATCGAGGGTGGCAGTCATCGTGATCAGTTAGATGAAGCGACTAAGGAACGAATTGATGCAGCCTATAAAGAAATGAACGAACATGTAGGATTGAAGTGGGATTAGCTTGAATTCAGAGGAAAGTAAATGACGATTAAAGTAATTGCGACAGATATGGATGGGACCTTGCTGGATGCTAGAGGCCAGCTTGATCTCCCACGCTTGGAAAAGATTTTAGATCAGTTGGATCAAAGGGGCGTTCGTTTTGTCATCGCTACGGGCAATGAAATTCACCGTATGAGGCAACTACTGGAGCACTTGGTGGATCGAGTGGTTCTGGTGGTTGCCAACGGTGCTCGTATTTTTGAAAACAATGAACTGATTCAGGCTCAGACTTGGGATGATGTCATTGTCGATAAGGCCTTGGCTTATTTCGAGGGTCGATCGTGTCAGGATCAGTTTGTTGTAACGGGGATGAAGGGTGGTTTCGTCAAAGAAGGTACGATTTTTACAGACCTTGAAAGTTTTATGACTCCAGAAATGATTGAAAAATTCTACCAACGGATGCAATTTGTGGATGAATTAACCTCTGACCTCTTTGGTGGTGTTCTCAAGATGAGTATGGTTGTTGGTGAGGAACGTTTGAGTTCGGTTTTGGAAGAAATCAATGACCTCTTTGATGGCCGCGTTCGGGCTGTATCGAGTGGCTATGGTTGCATTGATATCCTTCAAGCTGGAATTCATAAAGCATGGGGCTTGGAAGAATTACTCAAGCGTTGGGACTTGACTCCCCAACAAATCATGGCTTTTGGTGACAGTGAAAATGATGTTGAAATGCTTGAAATGGCTGGAATTGCCTATGCGATGGAAAATGCTGATGATAAAGCCAAAGCTGTGGCTACTGCTCTAGCACCAGCCAACAGCCAAGGCGGAGTTTATCAAGTCTTGGAAAACTGGTTAGAAAAAGGAGAATGAAGTGGCAGTACAGTTATTAGAAAATTGGTTACTAAAGGAACAAGAAAAAATCCAAACCAAGTATCGTCACTTAAATCAGGTTTCTGTTGTAGAGCCAGACATTCTTTTTATTGGGGATTCCATTGTCGAATACTATCCTCTGCAGGAACTATTTGGGACTTCAAAGACGATTGTCAATCGAGGAATTCGTGGCTATCAGACAGGGCTGTTATTAGAAAATCTTGATGCGCATCTTTATGGTGGAGCAGTAGATAAAATTGTCCTTTTGATTGGGACAAATGATATCGGAAAAGATGTGCCTGTGAATGAGGCTCTCAATAATCTCGAAGCTATCATACAATCCATTACTCGCGATTATCCATTGACTGAGATTAAATTGCTTTCCATTTTGCCAGTCAATGAGGGAGAGGAGTACAAGCAGACAGTCTATATCCGCACGAATGAAAAAATCCAGAAATGGAATCAAGCCTATCGAGAGCTTGCTTCAGCCTATATGCAGGTAGAATTTGTGCCAGTTTTTGATAGTTTGACAGACCAAGTAGGTCAACTCAAAAAAGAATATACAACTGATGGACTGCATCTCAGTGTTGCTGGTTATCAGATTTTGACAAAATCTTTGAAAGACTATCTTTTGTAGTTAATTGCTTTCCTTTTTGCATTTTTGAGTTAGATAAGGTATAATGGTTTTGTTGTCTTTTGGGGTCGTTACGGATTCGACAGGCATTATGAGGCATATTTTGCGACTCGTGTGGCGACGTAAACGCTCAGTTAAATATAACTGCAAAAAATAACACTTCTTACGCTCTAGCTGCCTAAAAACCAGCAGGCGTGACCCGATTTGGATTGCTCGTGTTCAATGACAGGTCTTATTATTAGCGAGATACGATCAAACTTTGTCTAGCAGTTTGGTAAGAGATTTATAGGCTCGCAGTTCCTAGGCTTGAGTTATGTGTCGAGGAGCTGTTAAAACAATACATAACCTATGGTTGTAGACAAATATGTTAGCAGATGTTTGGACGTGGGTTCGACTCCCACCGGCTCCATTATTATTTTGCATTCCTTTCCAAAACGTTGTACTTACAGCGTTTTTTATTTTGTTCTTTGGTATTCCTTGGTATTCTTTTTTACAAAAAGGATACAATTTTCAGTTGTATCCTAAATATTAAAGCAAGTCCTGAATTTTCTTAAGTTTTTATCATATTTTCTGTTATAATTAAGGTGCCTTAAGAAAAATAATGAAAAAACTAAATGTTTTTCATATAGTTTTCATTTTTTGTGTTATAATTAAGGTGCCTTAAGAAAAATATTAAGGTGACTTAAGAAAAATATTAAGGTACCTTAAGAAAAATAATGAAAAAACTAAATGTTTTTCATATAGTTTTCATTGTTTTAATAGTTTAAAGTCAATCTTATTTTTCTCTAATAGAAAATAATGAAAAAGTAGGTTTAGAAAGAGGTAAGTATCTATGTCTTCTCATAAAAAAGTGTCACTCTCTGAGATTAATCAATCTATCGATACTCCAAATAACAATCATTTCTGGCAAAATTTAAATGCCTTTTTAGGTCCGGGTGCTCTTGTCGCAGTTGGTTATATGGATCCAGGAAACTGGATTACCAGTGTAGTCGGTGGTGCTTCCTATAAGTATAGTCTCTTGTTTGTTATCTTGATTTCATCTCTCATTGCCATGCAACTTCAGCAGATGGCAGGAAAGCTTGGTATTGTAACCCAGATGGACCTGGCTCAAGCAACGGCTCATCATTCACCTAAATGGCTTCGTTATAGTCTATGGGTGATTTTAGAATTAGCCTTGATGGCGACAGATCTGGCAGAAGTTCTAGGTTCAGCGATTGCTCTCAATCTTCTCTTTAAGATTCCGATTATGATAGCAATTCTCTTGACCGTGTTGGATGTTTTTCTCTTATTGCTTCTGATGAAATTTGGCTTTAAGAAGATTGAAGCTATTGTGACAACACTGATTTTAACCATTCTAGCAATTTTTACCTATCTGGTAGCTTTGTCACATCCAAGCTTCCAAGGAATCGTTGAGGGTTATCTACCGAATGCAACCTTATTTGAAAGTCCCTTGCCAGGGCATGAAAGTCAATTAACCTTGGCACTAGGGATCGTGGGAGCAACGGTTATGCCCCATAACCTCTATTTGCATTCTTCCTTGTCACAAACTCGGAAAATCAATCACAAGGACAAGAATGATGTTCGAAAAGCCGTGCGCTTTATGACCTGGGATTCAAATCTCCAATTATCCTTGGCCTTTGTGGTTAACTCCCTTCTATTAATTCTCGGGGCGGCTCTCTTTTTCGGCCATGCATCTGAGATTTCTGCCTTCTCTCAAATGTATAATGCCTTGCAGGATTCTACTATTGCAGGAGCTATAGCTAGCTCGACCTTATCAACCTTGTTTGCCTTGGCTTTATTAGCCAGTGGTCAAAATTCGACAATTACGGGTACCTTGACTGGACAAATCGTTATGGAAGGTTTCTTGCATATGAGATTACCTCAATGGTTCATTCGTTTGGCAACTCGTCTCTTTGCCTTGTTGCCTGTCATGATTGTAGCGGTTCTGTTTGGTCATCAGGAAAAAACATTAGATCAGTTATTGGTTTATTCACAAGTCTTTCTTTCGATTGCTCTTCCATTTTCAATCTTCCCACTGATTTATCTAACTTCTAAGAAATCACTGATGGGAGAATTTACCAATGCCAAATGGAATACCATCCTTGGCTATATCGTTTCCATTATCTTAACAATTCTCAATGTGAAATTGTTATTTGATATTTTCTAAGAAATTCACCCGAGTTATAAAACAAGCATATAAGAAAAAAGATACCCAAGATTTCTGTACTGACCCCAAAAAGTTAGACAAATAATTTAAGTAAAGGATTTAGTTCTGTATTGCACAGGACTAAGTCCTTTTAATTTTACCTTAATGCGTTTATTGTTGTAGTAATCAATATAGTCTACAATAGCTTGCTCCAATTGATTAAGTGATTTAAACGTCTTCTCGTAACCATAAAACATTTCGGATTTCAAAATACCAAAGAAGGATTCCATCATGCCGTTGTCTGGGCTGTTACCCTTACGCGACATAGATGGCTGGATTCCTTTATCCTCTAAAAAATGATGATAGAAATCGTGTTGGTATTGCCATCCCTGGTCACTATGGAGAATTGTATTTTCGTAATATTCCTCT